>DATLUM010000094.1 GCA_035533095.1 Acidimicrobiales bacterium
CAGGTCGACAAACAGACGGTCGTGGCGTCGGTGGGCCTCTGTCCCGACGACCAAGAGGAAGAACGTGGTGCAGAGCGAGACGATTAGAGGTACCACCCAGGGCCCCCGGCTTCCGACCGTCGCCATGTGGAACAACGAGACGACTCCGGTCAACGGGTTGGCTTCGGCTATGAACTTCAACCCACCCAGCACGCTCATCGGGTAGACGATCGGGGTTACGTACATCCATACGAGCAGTGCAGCCAGCACGAGGAACTTGACGTCGCGGAAGTAGACGTTCAGGGCCGACACGCACAGGGAGAGACCCGTCACGAACGCTGCGAGCAGAAGGATGCCCGGTAGAAGCAGCACGAGCTGCGGCTTGTAACCCACGCCGAGCACCGGCATGACCACCAACAGGACGGCGGACGTCACTACGAGCCCCACGACGTTCGAGAGGACGGGAACCACCGCCAGGAGTATCCGCGGAAACCACACCTTCTCGGTCAGCGACGATCCGTCCACGAGGGAAGTGACACCGCTGTTGAGCACGGTCGAGAAGTACGAGTAGGCGATGATCCCACTCATGACGTAGATGCCGAAACCCCGGCCTCCTCCCGTCCTGACCACCCGGGAGAACACGACCGCCATGATCGAGGCCTGCAGAACCGGGACCGCCACCGCCCAAGTCAGACCAAGTGATGCGCGCTTGTACCGCGTGTGGAAGTCCTTTCGGGCGAGGACTATCAGCACATCGAGGTGCCGGTAGACCTCCAACCACCAACTCCGCAGGCTGTCCGGGCGGCTGGTGATCTCGAGAACCGGAACCGACGTCAACTGGCCATCCGGTGTCGCAGCAACCCGCCCGTCCATAAGGACCAAACTATACTTCCCGCCCGCCATGGACCTTTCCCCTCCGATTAGGGACGGCAAGATCGATGAGGCCTATGCCAACCCTCGGGAAGAGGTCACGCTCCTCGTCCCCGAGCAGGCCAAGAGGATCCTTGACGTCGGCTGCAGTGTCGGCATCATGGGCGAGGCGCTCGAGCGAAGCGGGTGTGAGGTCACCGGAATCGAGTCCTTCCCCGCTCTGGCCGAAGGAGCACGCCAACGGCTGTCCCGCGTCATCGAGGAAGACGTCGAAGATCTCGCCCGGCGCAACTCGGATCCCGGAGGGCCGTTCGACTGTGTGATCATGGCCGACGTCCTCGAGCACCTGCGTGATCCCTGGAGCGTGGTTCGGTGGGCGTCGGGACTCGTGGGCGACGGGGGATCCATGGTCATCTCGGTGCCGAACATCCGGCACATCCACCTTTTCTGGTCCATGGCCGTGAGGAGGCGATGGCCCTACCGGGACGTGGGTCTGTTCGACCGAACGCATCTGCGGTGGTTCGCGTTCAACAACCTCGACGAGCTGCTGGTAGGAACCGGCTTCGCGATCGCCGAACTTCGGCGCAGCTACCGTCTCCTTCCCAACCAGAGCAGTTGGGACAGGCTCGCCCCCATGCTGGGCGACCTCGGAACGCTCCAGTTCATCTTCCGGGCCGAGCGCCCCGCGGGGTCTTCGTGAGACCACACGTAGCCGATTTCGTGGTGGAGGCGACAAAGGTCCTGAACATGTCCGGACCCGTCGTGGAGATCGGTGCCCGCCCCGCCGAAGGCCAGGAGAGCTCGATCGAGTTGCGGGAGCTCTTCCCGGCGCAGGAGTTCATAGGTTGCGACATACAGCCCGGGCCGCGAGTGGACCGCATCGAGGATGTCCACGCACTCACCTTCGACGACGGTTCGGTGGGCACGTTGCTGGCGCTCGACACCCTCGAGCACGTCCGCGACCCCATCAGGGCGGTGCAGGAGATGTATCGGGTGCTGCGACCGGACGGCGTTGTACTTCTCAGCTCGGTCATGTTCTTCCCGATCCACGCTCATCCCTGGGACTTCTGGCGAT
This sequence comes from Acidimicrobiales bacterium, assembly GCA_035533095.1. Taxonomy (NCBI): domain Bacteria; kingdom Bacillati; phylum Actinomycetota; class Acidimicrobiia; order Acidimicrobiales; species Acidimicrobiales bacterium. The sequence continues at coordinate 1,925 of DATLUM010000094.1, forward strand.
TCACTCCCGAGGGGTTCGCCCAGCTGTTGGCGCCATTCCCCAGTTCTCTCGTCATGACCCTCGGTTGGGACCTGATGCCAGAGACGGTCTTCGGTGTCGGCGTCAAGTCCTGGGACGTCGAGATCACCCCCGAGACGTTCCCGGAGACCGCTGCACGTTCAGCCCACTGGGGTGAGGACCTCCGGATCGACCTCGGACCGATCAGACTCAGCGTGCGCCAGGCCTGGTCGATGACACTGCGAGCGACTGCCGATGCGCTGCAGGATCGTGTGCGACGCTCGTTCACCCAGCGCCGACGCTGATTGAGAGCCCGTCACCGGTCAGGCCCAGGTGGCGATACAGCAACCCAGTCTTCACCCCTGCGGTGCCGGAGCCAATCGGCACCGGGCCGTCAGCGGGCGGTATTCGAAGTCGTCTCGATCCAGAAGAGGCTGCCGCGGGGATTGACTTCTTTGAGGTTCGACCGCCCGAAGAGCGGTTCCAGGAGTTGCGCCACTTCAGGGACGCCTGTGACGTAATAGGTCGGTAACACGACTTCCAACCGGGGTGCATCGGCCAGCAGAAGCGCACCCAAGACGTACTGTTCCGACCACCACATTTCCAAGAAGCCCTGCGGGTAGTCCTCCGGCAGGTAGACGTCATGGATGCCCACCAGTACCCCGTCGGGAAGCGCTGGTAGGACATCGAGAAAGAATGCGACGCAGTCGGAGTTCGGCAGGACTCTGTGGGAACCATCGAAGAAGACGATGTCACCCGGCCCGAGTGCGCCGAAGCAGCGTTCGAGGTCAGCCTGTTCGAGTGGGCTTCGGACGACGTCGTCGCAAAGCCGGTCGATCTCGCTTCTGGGGTGGGGGTCGATCGATGTGATTACCGTAGGGCTCCCACCGTCACGTCGGGCCCGCGCGACGACTTTCGTCGATTGCCCGCTCCCGATTTCGACGTAATGCGCCGGTCGCCGCAATCGTGTGTATGCGTACAGCGACACGGTGTCCAGGCCGATCAGCCAGGGGTTGACCCAGCACGGCTCGAGCGACTCCTCCCCGCTCAGAGGGATACCGGCGAGTTCATCGAAGAACCGGGTGAACAGCCGCAGCTGCTCCGCATAGGCCGGCGTCTTCGATTGGATGAGCGACATCAGTCTGCCATGAGGCGGTCGGCCAAAGCCGTAGCGCGGGCGCAGTTCAGCCGTCGCAGGATGGTCGAGGCGAATTGCATACGGAAAATCGGGCCAGAGACGCCGGGAACTGGCGTCGCCGATCATCACTCCCCAGCGGTCCAATCGGTCCCGAATGCGGTTCGGATTCACGGGCAAGACACTACCGATGGTCCGATCTTGCGCATCGTGGCCTCGTGGTTCCGCCACCCGGTATAACCTCGGCAGGTGCCGGTGAGTCGGCCGCCGACCACCCCGTGGTCCCGCCCCACACATTCGGGCGTTCCCCCGGTGCGCGGCTACGATCCGGGCCAATGGCCACAAAGGACGTAGTAACCGTCGAGCGGACAATCAACGCATCGCCTCAGGCGATCTTCGACCTCCTCTCCGACCCGAACCGACACAGCGAGATCGACGGGTCCGGGACGGTAAAAGGAGCACGGGGCGGATCGCAGAAGCTGGCCTTGGGCAGCCTCTTCGGGATGTCCATGCGGCTGGGCTTCCCCTACGGGACCGAGAACGAGGTCGTCGAGTTCGACGAGCCGCGCCGGATCGCCTGGCAGACCCGGGGGACCGGGATCGTGCGCATGTTCGGCGGAAGGATCTGGCGCTACGAGCTCGAGCCTGTCGAAAGCGGCACCCTCGTCAAGGAGAGCTGGGACATAACCCACGAGAATGCCCTGAGCAAGCCGATGGTCCGCATGGCCGCCGCCACGACGACAAAGAACATGACGGCGACCCTCGAGCGCATCGAGAAGCTGGTCACGGCCTAGACCCGACGCTTACAAGCGTTCGCAGAGCGCCTGTGCCCTATCAGCATCAGGCTTGTGCAGAGGCCTTCGACGATGAGCGATCCGGCGAAGACGGACGGGGACGGGGCCCCAGGCGGCCACGGCTGCCGCGGCTACGAAGAGGCTCACGTAGGAGAGGAGCAACGGCCGGCTACGGGTCGCTACACGAGGAGGGCGACCGGCGCAGGCATCAGCCCTTCGTGGCCGGCCTCACGAGAAGGGCGAGCGTGGGGCAGGCCGCCACGGCGCGGCGCATGTGCTCCTCCAGGTGCGGAGGCACCGGGTCCGGGTCGATGATCGGGTAGCCCCAGTCGTCGAGGCGGATCAGCTCAGGTAGCAGCTCGGCGCAGAGCCCGTGCCGGTCACAGGCGATCGGGTTGACGATGAGCTTCTTGGTGCCGACCCTGGTCCTTACCGCCACGACGTCGCCCCCGGCGCAGGAACGGGTACAGGAGCCGGCGGAAGGCCGCACGACCGCCGCTTGCGATGGACCGCGATGTCGTCGGCGAAGACGGTCAGTGCAGAGCGGATCATCCGGACCGTGCCGTCGGGATGGTGGCACGCCCCGCGTCCCGGAAGCATGTCGAGCCACCTTCGCAGCTGGGCCTCCCAGCGCCCGCGAGGATCCCCTGCAGCGAGGGCGTCCAACGCGTCGGCCACCGCCGGCAGCCCGTGCAAGCAGGGTCCACACTGCCCGGCGCTTTGTGAAGCCATCCAACCAGCGATCCGCGCCGTCGTGGCGAGACCGCAGTACTGACTCCCATGGACGAATAGGGACCCACACCCGAGAGAAGCGCTCGCTGCGGCGAACGAAGCCCGATCGACGGTAAGCGAGCGAGCTCGAGCGACCGGCAGCCATGTCCCCGCGAAGGCGCCCGACAGAACCGCGTGCGCCGACGGGCCCACGCCCGCCGAACGAAGAGCGGTCTCGACCGACGATCCGAGCGCGAACTCGTAGACGCCCGCGCGCTCCACGTCGCCCAGGATCGTGACGAGCGCGCTGCCGGGGTCCTCAGCCGTTCCGAGGGAACGGAACCACCCGGCTCCGAACCGGGCTATCAACGCCACGTTCGCGAGGGTTTCCACGTTGTTGACCAGGGTCGCCCTGCCCCCGACCCCACGCTCGAAGGGGCGCGGCGGCACGAACGTGGGTTTCGCCTCGCCACCGTTGAGCCAGTGGACGAGAGCAGACTCCTCGCCTGCGACATAGCGCCGCGGTACTTCCTCGAGCCGGATGTCGACGGCGTCGGCTTCCACCGAGCGCCGCTCCGCCAGAGCTGCGCTAAGCGCCCTCGCGGCAGCCGAACCGCCGCGCTCGACACACACCACCGCCTGATCCGCACCCACGGTCTCAGCCGCGATGCTCACCCCGTCCAACACGAGGTGTGGCGCCGACGCGAGAAGCGTCTTGTCCTTGTGGCTCAGGGGCTCGGCCTCGGTGCCGTTGGCGACCACGACCGGGCGATTCCCGGCCGCCACCGCGGCGAGCTTCTTGCCCGTCGGAAATGATGCCCCACCCCTCCCGCGCAAGCCTGCTCTGTCGATCTCCTCGATGAGGAGCGGCCCCCCTCCGGGCATCTGACCCCACTGGCGGAAGTGGGCGTCGAAGCCCGGGTCGGCTGCTGTGGCCAAGAGCCGCGGCAGCAGCGTCGCCGGTGGCGCGTCCGGGACGTCCCGCCGAGAGAGCTTTGCCGACCGTGTCATGCGCTCGCCTCAATGGTGCCCGAGATGATGCTGCCGTCCCGGCCGGTCAGTTGGATCGTGACGTTCATAGATCGGCCGCCGCCCGACACGCCGGCGCCGATCGTGTCGCCCTGCAACTGCGTCACCGCACCCTGGTACAGGCCGGGTGAGCCCGAAGGCCCGACTGCGACCTTTCCCGACGTGAGTTGGATGCCCCCGTCGGCCGGCGTCCCTGTGAGAGTGACCGTGAACGTCCCGGCGGAGAAAGTTCCGTCGAAGACCAGGGTGATCTGGCCGCTCGAGTCGGAACCCTCACGCCGCTCGACCGCTCTGAAGCTCGATTGGAACGGGACGGGTAGCGACGGCGCCGTAGCCTGGGATTGGGATGACGCCGCACCCTGGGATGACTGCGACGAAGCCGACGCCACCGACGGGCCGAGCAGTGCAGTTGGGGTTCCCGCACGGCGGGCCCACCCGGGTTGGAGGGGTCCCTGCAGCGTCCAGACCCCGACGATCAAGGGGACGGCCAGGGTGCTACCGGCGGCGACGAGGCGCTTGGTCGCGCCGGCCGGGGTCCGCTCGGCAGCGGTGCGCCACCGCTCCGCCAGTCTCCACCAGATGGCGCCCACGCCGGCGGCCACACAAGCAGCGTTGATAGCGAGCACCCAACCAAGTTTGGTATCGGTACCGGTCCCGAGTCCGTGAACGATTGCCACCGGCCAGCACAGGTACGCGGCCCAGTGGAGCAACCTCCACGCGCGCTGGCCCATTCGCTCGCGGACGAGACTGGTGACGACCAGCGCCACGAGAAGGTCGAGCGAGAGCGCACCGAGGCCGAGCCAAAGCGGCCGGTATTTACCGACGAACGGGATGAACACGCTCGCGATCGAGATCGGCGCGAACGTGTCGAGCACCGCTGTCGCCACGTGGACCCCCAAGAAGACAACGGCCAGCAGGGAGATGTTCTTGTGAAGGGCTGACACCACGAACCGGGGCCAGCCCGGCCGTGCGTACCGAACGACCTGGGTCAGTCCCATGACCATCGTCGCCGTCAGCAGGACGAGGTCCAACAGACCGAAGCCGCGCGTCATGTACCACAACGCCTGGGAGTTGGTGCCGAGCGCGCCCGTCATGGCAGTGCCGCCAGCTGTTCGACGACCGTCTTCTCCTCAGGCCAGCCTGCCACCGTTACCACGCGCCCGGACGTGTCTACGAGACGGGCTGGAAGATCCCGCTCGGTCAGCCAGTCGGGGGCGGCAGCACCGAGGAGGATCGACGCGCAGGAGGCGATGTTGGCGTCGACGCTCGATCCCGCAGCTACCGTGACGGCCCGCCAATGCTCGGCAGCGGGCAGGCTGGTAGCAGGGTCGATCACGTGGTGGACCGGCTCGCCGCCTCGGATCCAGCGCCGGACTGTGGTGCTCGAGGTCGCGAGACCGCCGGCGGCTACCGACACGACGGGACCGACAGCGACCATCGGGTGCTCGTGGTCGTCGGTGATCCGGATGGGCCAGCCACCTTCCGGCGCCGGGCCGGCAACTGCCACATCTCCGCCCAGGCTGACGAGCACCCCGCAGCTGGTAACGGAGGCGGCGCGCTCTGCTGAGCGGTCGGCGCACAGCGCCTTCGCCGTCGCGCCGAGGTCGAGTACCAGTCCCCGTGGGATGGTAACCGTCTGAGAGCGGGGGTCCACTCCGACCGCGGTCCAACCCGGGACCGGTTGGGCCCGCAGCACGAGGGGAGGTCCGTCCGGCTCGACCCGGGCGAAATCCCTGTCGTAGCCGAGCAGCTCCAGCGCCCTACCGACTGTGGGGTCGACCAAGCCGCCGGTGAGGCGCGCCGCGCGGAGTGCGACTTCGATCGCTTCGAAGAGGAGGCTGGACACCGAGAACGGGACTGTGGATCCAGCTGCGGCATTGAGTGCGATGAGCTCGCTGTCCGCACGGAACCGGCTCGCGGCCAGATCCATCGCGGCGATCTCTTGTCGCAGGATCGCAGCGGCTTCGGGCAGCGCGTCACCGTCGGTGACGACCAGTTGGGCTGTGGTCCCGAGTGCGGGGAAGGAAGTCGAATTGGCCATGGTCCCGGTGACGGGAAGGCTCACGAGCCGCCCGAGGAGGCGACCGGCGCGGAGTACGTTGGCTGAGGCGGCTGGGTCGGCGGGCTGACGTTCTGCGTCTGGCTGCCGGAATCGCCCGACGACCCGGCGCTCGGCGGGGTCGTGTCAGAGGATGCAGCGGGTGGCGACACCGTCGAAGCTCGATGGTTGGGCGAATGACCCGGAAGTGCCTTCGCCACCGCTCCAGTGAGGACGCCCCCCGCGATCAGCCCACCGACCGCCAGGTAGCGGGTGGTGCGGCCGATTCTCTCCAGACCCAGGTCTCGTGACGCGCCCGATGGCATACCTATAAGTATTCCTGCCGGCCTATGAGCCCAGCATGAGAGCAAGGCTAAGTTTCGGATAAAACGCCGGGAGCCGTCCGGGCGACGGGAGCGGGAGCGCCCTCGTGGAAGAGGTGCTGCGGCCGGTATTTCGCGGCGGGGCCGAGCATCACCGCCCCCAGGACGGCCCCGGCGACCAGGCTGCCGACGAGGAGCCACTGCCTCGTGCCAGCGCCACCAATCTGCCGGCGGCTACGGCGCAACCAGTCCGCCGGCGCGAGGCGGGCGGTTTCGAGGAGATGCCCGAGGACATGGACAGCGGTAACCGCGAGCCACAGCACGAAACTGGCCTTGTGTATCTGGAGCAGGGTCCCGTGAACCGACTCCGGGGTCAGGACCAGGGCCACTCCAGAGGCGAGCACCGCGATCGTCAGGACCACCACCGCGGGCCCGAGCAGCCTGAGCAACGGCGGCGGCGCCCCTTTCTGCACGTAAGCCGGGGTGCCCGAGTAGTAGCGGGCGAACCTCCAACCCGTCGAGCCCAGCTTCACGATCACCGGCGGGATGAGAAGCATCCCTATGAACACGTGAGCGCTGAGCAGACCGCGGACTTGCAGGATGGTCACGCCCTCCGCTGCCAGGAGCACGAACAGCAGCGCTCCTGCCCCTGCCGTGAGCCTCGAGTTCGCTTCGACAGCTGTCTCGTTAGCGCTCTGCGCGGTCGTAGGCTCGTGCACGTAGCGAAGTTACGGCGCCGTGCCGGCAGCGTCAGGTGCAGGAAGGACACATTTTGCCGTTCCTTAACGTGTGTCTGGCCGCCCCCTTGACCTGGGGGGCCGATACTGCGGGTCTTGGCCGTTAGACCTCGGTCCCGGCGCCACCGGCGGCGCAGATTGCTCATCGCGCCCGTCGCATTCGTCGCGGCGGTGTGTTTGCTGCTCGTGGTTTCACTGGCTGGGGCGCTGGCGACCCCGGGTAACCAGAGTTTCCAGGCCAAGTGGGCGGACTGGTTGCGCGGCCACGATGCCGCGTTCCTGGCCAATTCCCTGGAGACCTACTACTACACCCACAACGCTCCGGCCAAGGGCGGCGTCCCTCGAGGCCTCAACAGCCTTCCGTCTCCCTCGGGCCGCGATCCGATCGCCCCTAAGACCACAGCAGGGAGGCACCACCTTCCGCCCCCTTCACAGGTGCCACTCGTCGTGTCGCCGGCGCTGCCCGGCGAGGGTGTCTGGACCCCGGTCGGCCCGACGGTCGACGGGGCGCCGGCGATGTACGAGGCGCAGTTCCGGGCCGACAACGTGTACACGAGCCAGATCACATCCGCGGTGTGGATCGATCCGACGCTTCTGCGCGTGGCGCTGGTGCCCGGCGCGTACGAGCCGGGAGGGGTGTGGGCGCAGACCCCGTACGTCAACAGCGCGCAGCTTCCCTACGCCGTCGCCGCATTCAACGGCGGGTTCCGGATGCAGGATTCTCGCGGCGGGTTCTACCTCGACGGGCGCGAGGCGGTTCCGCTGCGTAATGGTGCAGCATCGATGGTCATCTACGGCGACGGCCGGATCGACATCGGGTCTTGGGGCAGTGACGTGTCGATGACCCCCGATGTCACGGCGGTCCTCCAGAACGTGGTGCTCCTGGTCGACAACGGACAGCTGGCTCCCGACGCGACATACACCGACCATCGAATCTGGGGCTCCACGCTAGGTGGAAACACGGTCGTGGCACGATCCGGTCTGGGTGTCACCGCCGACGGGGCGCTGGTGTACGTGGCAGGTCGCGCGCTCACAGCCAAGAGCCTCGCCGAGTCGTTGCAGCGAGCGGGGGCGGTGCGGGCGATGACCCTCGACATCAACCCGGAGTGGGTGACGTTCAACTTCTACAGCCACCCCGGCGGGATCGGCTCCTCGACGGTGGTGCCGTCGAAGCTCTACCCCGGCATGCAGCGACCGGCTGACCGCTATCTCGGGCCGACTCGCGAGTCGCGGGACTTCTTCATGGTGTACGTGCCGTAACAGACGGAGCAAGAGCCACTGCTACGGTCACCACCGCGTCGAGGCCGTGCGGATCGGCTGGGAGGAGTTGGACGGTCGCGTCGTTGCGCGAGGCAAGCTGCTCCACGATGGCCAGGCCGAGCCCGCTTCGGCCCCCTCCAGCCCTGCTGCCTCTCCAGAAGCGGTCGAAGGCCCGCGCCCGGTCCGCGTCGGTCATCCCGGGACCCTCGTCGATCACGTGGATACGCACGCGCCCATCGTGTGCCGGGTCGAGGCGGACCGTGATGGTCGTGCCGTCCGGGGTCGCCTCGAGAGCGTTGGCGAGCAGGTTGTCGAGGATCTGATCCAGATCTCCGGGGACAAGGTCGGCTGACACCGGCGGTTGCATATCGCCTGGATCCACCAGCCGGACCCGCTTGTCGTCTGCCAGAGCCGACCAGGCTTCGCAGCGCTCGGCGATGACGGAACGGACGTCCAATCGCTCGCGGCTCGGTTCGTCTCCGCCTGCACGGCTGAGAGTGAGCAGGCCGTCGACGATGCGTGACAGCCGCTGAACCTCACGTCCCGCCGCAGCGATGCCGTCCGCTGCATCGGGCGATGATTCGGCTTCGAGGTTCTCGAGACGCAGGCGCAGCGCGGTCAAGGGCGATCGCAACTGGTGCGAGGCGTCGGCGACGAACCGCGACTGGGCGCTGAGGACCTCGCTGAGCCTGGTCGCCATGTGGTTGAACTCCCGTGCGAGCATCCGGATCTGAGGTGGGCCGCGGTTCTCGGACGCGCGCGCTGCCAGGTCGCCCGCCCCGAGCGCGCCGACCGCCGCTCCGAGCCGCCCGAGGGGCCTGGACAACGACCTCGCAAGGATCATGCCCACGACCCCCGTGACGACGAGCACACCGGCCGCGAACAAGGCCAGACCCAGCCAGATGTCATGGATCCGCTTGTCGGTGGCGGACGCCGGTATCGCCAGCAGCACGGCGCCGGCAGTCGTGCCGTCCGCCGTTAAAGGGGTGGCTGCCGCCGCCCACGGTTGCCCTTCGTCTGTGGAAAAAGAGCTGGCCGCCGTGCCGGCCAGCGCCAAACGGATGAGGTCGTGCCAATCGCTGATTGCGTCGTTGTCCGCGTCCTGGCTCGAGCTGGCGAGAATGGTTGCGTTCTTGCCGACGATCAGGACCTCTCCGCCGGTGCTCGCGCGATAGGTGGTGGCCAGCGTCTGAAGGTCGGTGGTCCGCTCGTGCTCCATGTCCTCGGTGGCGAGACCCGCGATGCCGGCGGCTTCGCGTGCGGCCTGGTTGGCGCTCAGGTCGCGTTCGTGGCGCTGCGCGAGGATGGCTAGAGGGATCTCGAGCATCAGCAGGATGAGAAGTGCCAGCGCGAGGTAGGAGAGGACGAGGCGTCGGGTCATTCGGGTTCCGGCGGCGGTGACGCCACGGTGGTGTCACCGAGGCGCAAGCCAACCCTTCGCACGGTCTCGATCCACTCCGGGTTGCCGAGCTTGCGGCGCAGGGAGGCGACGTGGACGTCGACGGTCTTGGTCGGGCCGTACCAGTGGGGATCCCAGACCTCCTCGAGGATGGTCTGGCGGTTCACAACCGCTCCCGGATCCTCCGCGAGCAGCGCCAGGAGGTCGAACTCCTTGGGGGAGAGCGTGACCTCGTGGCCCGCGACGAAGACCCGCCGGGTCCTGCGGTCCACCGTCAGCTCGCCGATCACTTGGGGCGCGTCGGCCCCCGGCACTTCCCCGACACGACGCATCACCGCCCTTATGCGGGCGACCAGTTCCCTGAAACCGAACGGCTTGACGATGTAGTCGTCGGCCCCGAGCTCCAGACCGACCACCCGGTCGACCTCCGCACCGCGGGCGGTCACTACGAGGATCGGCACGGTCGACTTGGCCCTCAACTGCTGGCAAACCGTATAGCCGTCGATGTCCGGAAGGCCCAGATCGAGGATCACGAGATCGGGTAGCGGCGCGTCCAGCGCCTCCGCCCCGGTGGACACCCGCTCCGCTTGGAACCCCTCCCGGCCCAGGCCTTCCATCAGAGGTTCGGCGATCCCGTCATCGTCTTCGACAACGAGAATGCGCACGCCCCAAGGATTGCACGGCAGTCGTCCACCATGGCGGGCGCGGCATCCACCAATGGTGGCGCCGGCGGACGTAACTTTCGCGCGGGGGTTCCGGGGGAAGGGGGCCGAAGATGTTGGCGAGCGTGGCGGCGGGTCACGTCAAGGCGGGCCGGTGGGTGCTTGCGGTCGCCCCTGTTATCGCGGCGGTACTTTTGATGGTGGTATTCGGGCTTGCGGGCGGCGGTGCCGCGGCGACGCGGCCGGCCACGAACCCGGCGGTCAGCGTGCCCGGTCTTCTCAGGGCCAGCGACGCCGGTGCGGGATGGACCGCCACCCACTCGGGCGCGCTCGTGGCGGAGCCGGCCGGTTGCTTTCATCCCCGCGCCTCGATGATCGCGAGCGGCCCGCGCTCGCTCGTCGGTATCGTGCTCACCGGGCCTGGCGGCCTCCCCCAAGTCGACGAGATCGTTGCGAGGTACGCGACGAGCTCCGAGGCGGCAGCGGGGTACGCGTCGGTCGAGCGCACGCTGGATGGGTGCACGGGATTGGTTCCGGCAGACCTCGCGGTGACCGCCGACAGGTCGGCGGCCGCGCTGGTCACGACGCCATTCGCTTCCGGGACGAATGGCGGATCGGAGACGGCGGGCGTCGACTTCGTCGTGGCGCAGAAGGGGACGGGCGTGGTCTTGCTGGCATACGGCTCCGCCGGAGTGCCCGATGCAGCGGGTGTCAGCCGCCTCGCCGATCGAGCCGTGGAGCGCCTCGGCCCGTAGTATTGAGAGCCGGCCTCACGCGACGGCCGCTCTTTTCCCCCCGAATCCATGACAGCCGCAGCCACCTCACTACCCGCGCCGTCGGTGGAAGCCGCCCGCCGGCGGACCTTCGCCATCATCAGCCACCCGGACGCGGGCAAGACCACGCTCACCGAGAAGTTTCTCCTCTACGCCGGCGCCGTCCAGGAGGCAGGCGCCGTCCGGGCGCGCGCTGGGCGCCGGCGCGCCACATCTGACTGGATGGCGCTCGAACAGGAGCGGGGCATCTCGATCAGCTCCGCTGTCCTGCAGTTTCCGTACCGCGGTTGCACCGTCAACCTGCTCGACACCCCCGGGCACCGCGACTTCTCCGAGGACACGTACCGCGTGCTCACCGCCGCCGACGCCGCCGTCATGGTGCTCGACGTCGCCAAGGGCATCGAGCCGCAGACGCTCAAGCTTTTCGAGGTATGCCACGCGCGCCGTATGCCCGTGCTGACGTTCGTGAACAAGTGCGACCGGCCGGGTCGTGCGCCGCTCGAGCTGCTCGACGAGATCGAGGAGCAGATCGGGCTCGTCGCAACGCCTGTTACTTGGCCGGTCGGCGAACCGGGCGTGTTCCACGGGGTGATCGACCGCCGGGACAACGGATTCGTCGGCTTCTCACGTGCCTCCAAGGGTGGGGCGGAAGCGGCGGAGGAGGTCAGGCTCTCGGCGGACGAGGCGGCCGCGATTTACGGCGACGATTGGCGCCGGGCGGCGGAGGAGTGCGCGCTGCTCGACGAGGTCGGTGCCTCGCTGGATGTCGCAACCTTCCTGGCCGGGGTGACCAGCCCTCTTTTCGTCGGGTCCGCTCTGACCAACTTCGGCGTTCGGCATCTGCTCGACGCGGTCATCGACCTCGCGCCCGGTCCCTCACCGGTAGCGGATTCGTCGGGATCCCTGCATTCGCTCGACGAGCCGTTTTCGGGATTCGTGTTCAAGGTGCAGGCGAACATGAACCCCGCGCACCGCGACCACGTCGCGTTCGTAAGGATCTGCTCAGGGCATTTCGAGCGCGGCATGACCCTGGTGCACGGCCCGACGGGGAGACCGTTCGCGACCAAGTACGCGGCGTCGGTGTTCGGTTCCGAGCGCGACACCATCGACGACGCGTGGCCCGGCGACGTGGTCGGGCTGGTGAACGCTTCGGGGCTCCGTGTCGGCGACAGCCTGTACGAGGGTCCGCCGGTGGAGTTTCCGGCGATCCCGTCATTTCCCCCTGAGCTCATCGCCTCGGCCCACCCGCGTGACCTGTCGCGCAGTAAGCAGTTCAAGCGCGGGTTGGCCCAGTTGGAGCAAGAGGGTGTCGTGCAGCTGCTCCGTCGTTCGGTGGACGACGCGACGCCCGTGCTGGCAGCGGTCGGTGCGATGCAGTTCGAGGTCCTCGCCCACAGGATGGCTCACGAGTTCGGAGCTGCGATCGAGCTGTCCGGCCCCTACGAGCGGACGGTGCGAAGGACTGATGAGGCGACGGCCGCCGAACTGCGGTCGATGTCGGGTGTGGACGTCCTAGTTCGCGGCGACGGCGTGCTTCTGGCGGTGTTCCAGAGCCCCTACTGGCTGGCGCGCGTCGAGTCGGACCACCCGGACTGGACGCTGGAACCCATCGTCACGACCTGACGATCACTCTGCGGTGAGGGTCGGGTCCTTGTTGAGCTCCGCGTGCCCTCTCGCCGCTGAGATGACCGCGGCCGCGATGGCGGCGGCCGCGAGCAGCCAGGCAGCGTCGCTGTAGCCGGCGCCGGCTTGGGCCGCGCTCGGGTGTGAATGCGCGCCGGCGCCGGCGGTGTACGCGAGACCCGCGAGCGCGAGACCGATCGAGGTGCCGAGCCCCCGGGTCATGTTCAGCACGCCGGACGCCATGCCGGACTGGTGGGGCGGGGCGGCGCCCATGATGGCGGCGTTGTTGGGCGGGGTGAAGGTGCCGATGCCCAGGCCCGTGACGGCAAGCAGCGGGAGGAAGGCGGCGAGGTTGTCGTGGAACGCGGCGGTGACGGCGAGGGCCGCCCCGGCGGCGGCCATCCCCCCCGCGGTGAGCGGCCGGGCACCGATCCGGTCGGACCAGCGGCCGGCGATCGGCGCAGCGACGCCTACGCCGAGGGGAAGCAGGAACATCTCCGCGCCCGCGGCGCCCGATCCCTCGTGGTGGGCGATCTCGAGAAGGAACGGCGCGACCGTGAGGGTACCGAAGAGGACCATGTAGGAGAGGAGGCCGGTCGTTATGCCTGCGCTGAAGGCCGGGCGCGCCAGGAGCGTGAGATCGAGCATCGGGTGGCGGGCGCGGCGTTCGCGGGCGACGAAAGCCGCGAGCAGAGCCGTACCGCCGACGAGGCCTGCCAGGATGCCGGGCGAGGACCACCCCGCCTTGTTGCCGTACGAGATGGACAGGATGAGCACCGCGATGGCAGGGACGAATATGGCAAGCCCCATCCAGTCGTGGGCGGCACGCTCCGCGAGGTGACGGCTGCGGGGGATGAGCAACCATGCGAGGACGGTGGCGGCGATTCCGATGGGGACGTTGATGAAGAAGATCAGACGCCACCCGCCCAGGCTGATCAGCAGCCCTCCAATCGCCGGCCCGAGGGCAAGCCCCAGCGCCTGTGCTGCTCCCTGGATCCCGATCGCGCGGCCGAGCTGATTCTTCGGCGCAGCTCCGGCGACGATGGCGACGCTGTTGGCCTGCAGCATGGCTGCCCCCATGCCCTGCACGACGCGAAACGCGACGAGCGCCCCGAGACTCGGCGCCAGGCCGCAGGCGGCCGACCCGACGATGAACACGACGAATCCGTAGGTGTACAGGAGCTTCCGGCCCACCATGTCGGCATAACGACCGACGGCGGTGAGAAACCCGATTAGCACCAGCAGGTACGCCTGGCCGACCCACTGGACCGACGCCAGCGACGCGCCGAACGCGTGGCGCAACGTGGGGAACGCCAGCGTGACCACCGACGCGTCGAGCTGTCCCATGAACGCCCCCACGCAAACGGCGGCGACGACCAGCCAGGGCGCTCTCGGCGAGTTGCGGATCGCCTCAGGCCGGCGAGGCTCGACCAGGAGCCGGCGCCATCCCCGCACCGCGGGGGTATCGGGCGGGTCGGTGGGTTGCAAGCGGGAGCGTTAGGAGAGAGGGCGGACGGCCGAGATAATCCGCTCCGCCAGCGCGACCCATTCGGCCGCGTCCGGGTCGGGTAGTCCGGCCACCGCCAATTGGGTGAAACCGACGCCGAGCGCGAGGCAGAAGCGCGCGAGCACCGCGGGCTCCCAAACCGGGTCGACGTCCCCGTCGTCGCGGGCCCTGTCCATCAACTTGGCGAGCTCCGCCTCCATCGCCGACAGTGCTTCAGCCACCCGGCGACCGACGTCGGGATGCCTCCTCGCGGCCGAGAACATCTCTACGAACAACAGGCGCTCGGTGCTGTCAGGCTCGGCGACCATACGGCGTGCCATCAGCAGCAGCCGGTCCGCCGCGGACGCCCCCGCAGCCCTCGCGGCCTCCATATCCACTACCGCGGCTGACGATCCCCGTTCGATGGTCTTCAGCAGGAGTTCCGCCTTGTCGCGGAAGTTGGCATAGATCGCACCCGTCGTCAGGCTGGCACGGCGGGCGACCTCAGCCACCGTGGTGCCGTCGTAGCCGCGCTCGCAGAACACCTGCGCCGCCGCGTCGAGGAGCCGGTCGCTGGTGGAGAGGTCCGGGAGCGGCTCCACCGCCGTTGCAGGCGCGGTCTGCGCTGGTCCGCTCACGCGCCGATCGTAGCCTTGGGCCCACCGGGGTCCGGGTTGTTCACATTTTCAGAATAGTGGTTATTATCTGAATCGAGACCTGCCGGCTAGCCATCTGGAGGCGTCAATGTCCACGACCGAAGTACCGGGGCGCACCGTTACCGACGCCAACGACGTCGACAACATCATCATCGAGCGCAGCGACGTCGACGAGGTGATCCACACGATCCACCAGGAGCAGGACGTCCTGTTCACCTGGGACTACGAGCGCAGCCGGCCGGCTCTGGTCAAGCTCTACGAGAAGGCAAAGAAGTCGCAGTGGAACGCCTCGACCGACCTGGAGTGGTCGACCGAGGTCGACAACGACAGGCTGGCGGCCGACTTCATGCAGACCATCGCCCGTTTCGACACGATGCACGACGTCTCCGATGCACCCACGGCCAAATGGGGTGACAAGGAATGGACGCAGTTCGCGACAGAGAACCAGACGTGGACGCTGTCGCAGTTCCTCCACGGAGAGCAGGGGGCGCTCATTTGCACCGGGCTGATCACCTCTACGGTGCCGTGGATCGACGCCAAGTACTACGCGGCGACGCAGGTGATGGACGAAGCCCGGCACGTCGAGGTATTCGGTCGTTATGTGGACGAGAAGATGGGCGGGGCGTATCCGGTCAACCCGCAGCTGAAGAGCCTTCTCGACGACATCATCAAGGACAGCCGCTGGGACATCACGTACCTGGGCATGCAGATCATGGTCGAAGGCCTGGCATTGGCGGCGTTCGGTTTCCTGCACATGCTGACCAACGAGCCGCTGCTCAAGAAGTTGCTGCGCTACGTGATGAGCGACGAGGCAAGGCATGTGGCCTTCGGGGTCCTGTCGTTGCAGGAGCTCTACTCGAGCTTGAGCGAGGCCGAGCTTCGGGAGCGCCAGGAGTTCGCCTACGACGCAGCCGTGCGTCTGCGCAACCGGTTCTTCGCACAGGATGTGTGGGAGAAGATGGGCGTGAACCCCAAGGAGGTCGTGCGCTTCTTGCAGACCCACCCGGATCCGATGGAGGAGATGTTCCAGACGATGCTCTTCTCCAAGATCGTGCCGAACGTCAAGAAGCTCGGTCTTCTCGACGCCGGCGACGGTTGGCTGCGCGAGCGGTTCACGGAGCTCGGGATCATCCAGTTCGAGAACAACGTCGACACTTCCGAGGAGTACGACAGCCTCGATGCGGTCGCCGCGGCGGCTGCTGAGTCCGGGCTGGGCGGCGCAGCCGGCTAGCCCGCCGGGTTCCCCGCTGGGTTCACGAGCGCGACGGTGAAGCCGTCGTAGCCCTTCGATCCGACGGTCTGGATGGTGGTGGCCGTGACGCGCCCGTCGGACGAAAGGGCTTCGTGCAGGCGACGGACGCCTTCGACGTTGGGGTCGGTCGTCGACTCGTCGATCAGCTTGCCATCGCGCACCACGTTGTCGACAACGATGATCGATCCCGGGCGGCCGAGCTTCACCGCCCAGTCGAAGTACGCGGGGATGTTCACCTTGTCCGCGTCGATGAAAGTCATGTCGAACGGCCCTTCGGATTGCAGGGCCGGCAGGGTCTCGAGGGCGGGTCCGACACGTACTTCCGCCGCGGCGTCGACTCCGGCGTTGGCCAGGTTCTTGCGCGCGACGTCCGCGTGTTTCGGGTCGATCTCCAGGCTGATGAGCTTGCCGCCGGCGGACGCAGCCGGCAGCGCGCGAGCCAGCCAGATCGTGCTGTACGCGCCGAGAGTGCCGATCTCGAGGACTCTGGTGGCCCCGATCATGCGGGCGAGAATCGCCAAGAGCTTCCCCTGGGCGGCAGAAACCGCGATGGGAGGCATGCCTGCTTCGGCAGTAGCTCGAAGTGCGGCTTCCAGTGCCTCGTCGGGGCGAACCACCGACGCGTTGATGTAGTCGTCGACGGCGGACCATTTATCCAGTGGCACGGGCCTCTTCCTTCCGTATCGCCGGCTTATCCGAGCTCAACTTAGAGAGGTTCGCGCCATTGGTGGAGCAGAACCACGCTGCTCAGCAGCGCTCTGCTACTCAGGCAGTTCTGCGAACCTCTTTAGGTGCCGCTTCGGTTTCGTGCTCGCCCGCGGCGGGAATTGTTACGGCCATGGGTGACAACAAAAAGACCTCTCAACCCAGCGAAGCGACCCGCGAAGCGGAACGCCGGGAAGCCCGCGCCGAGCACACCCCCGACCGGGCGCCTACGGCGGACGAAGAGAAGGTGGCGCCGGGTCGTGCCGACCTGAAAGAAGGCGTGGCGGAGAACTTCGAGGACATGGCCGAGCGGGGAGCCAACGTGAAGGGCGAAGGGGAGGTGCCCTAGCCGGAGCGCTTGACCACCACGTCGTCGCCCACGGCGACGACGCCGGCTTGGACGACCCTCGCGTTGATGCCCCTGAGGCGAAGTTCGCCGCCGGCGCCGGTGTTGACGAAGCGCAGCGCTCCGCCGCCGAATCGCTCCCTGAACTTGGCGCACCCCGTGTGCGGCTTGTCTGTCACCTCGAGGACCGCGCTGCCCAGCGCGAGAAGCGTGCCCGCAGGCAGGTTCTCCTCGCTCAAGTCGAGGTCGGCGTAGATCTGGTCGCCGGCGAGCGCACGCTCCTCCGGCGAATCCGCGAGCAGGCACAGCGACCGCCAGCTGGTGATCGTGACCTGCCCCAGCGGGTTGGCCGACCCGTCAGGAGTGGAGCTGCTCCCACGCTGAAGCCAATTGTCGCCGGCGAGGCCTTCCACCTCGTCCAACCTCCCCTCAGGGAGCAGTTCCCGCTCGTCGACGGCGGGACGGCGGACGATCAGCTCCACGCGGCCGGCATCCGCCGGCGCCTCTCTGATCCAGTCGAGACCAGGGAGGAGCTCTTCAAAGGTGCGCTGGCGCATGCGCCAGTTTCGCCGAAACCGTCAGGTCTCGCCGGTGTTTTTGGGTGGCAGCCTGGTCGGGCGCCGCCCGAAGCCTCGGGCCGGCCCGCAGCCTCGGTCAGCCTCGGGCGCCGGGCCCGCAGCCTCGGTCAGTCTCGGGCGCCGGGCCCGCAGCCTCGGTCAGCCTCGGGCGCCTCCGGGGCAGTGGGTAACCTAAGTGGTCTCTCAGCATATTTAGGCTACCCAGAGCGACTTGTGTGCCTCCCGGGTGGGCTCGGGACGGCGGCCGCCGGCGCCCCCACCAGACGCGCTACCATGGACAACGGCCACCCGGCCGGTCCTTTCGCGCACCATGCACCCGACGGGCAGCGCCGGCGAGTTCCAACAACGAAGAGGTTAGGTTGCCCACAATCGCGCAGCTGGTCCGTAAGGGCCGTGAGCAGAAGACGTCCAAGACCAAGACGCCGGCCCTGAAGGGTGCCCCCCAGCGCCGCGGCGTCTGCACGCGCGTGTACACCACCACTCCCAAGAAGCCGAACTCGGCGCTTCGCAAGGTCGCCCGTGTCCGCCTCACCAGCGGCGTGGAAGTGACCGCCTACATCCCCGGCGTCGGCCACAACCTTCAGGAGCACTCGATCGTCCTCGTCCGCGGGGGCCGCGTGAAGGACCTTCCCGGGGTTCGCTACAAGATCATCAGGGGCACGCTCGACACCTCCGGTGTACGTGACCGCAAGCAGGCCCGTAGCCGCTACGGCGCCAAGAAGGGCTGACAGCGATGCCCAGGAAGGGACCCGCCCCCCGCCGTGACCTGCTTCCCGACCCCATCTACAGGTCGGTTTTGGTCACCCAGGTCGTCAACAAGGTGCTGGAGCGCGGCAAGCGCAGCCTTGCCGAGCGGATCGTCTACGAGGCTCTCGACATCATCAAGGACCGCTCGGACGGCGACACCATCGGCGTGCTAAAGCGGGCCATCGACAACACCAAGCCGCAGCTCGAGGTCAAGAGCCGCCGCGTCGGTGGTGCCACCTACCAGGTTCCTGTCGAGGTCCGGCCCCGCCGTGCGGCCACCCTGTCCATCCGCTGGCTGGTTGGCTACTCCCGCCAGCGTCGCGAGAAGACGATGGCGCAGAAGCTGGCCGCCGAGTTGCTCGACGCGTCCAACGGCGTTGGCGCCGCGGTCAAGCGCCGTGAGGACATGCACAAGATGGCCGAGTCGAACAAGGCCTTCGCCCACTACCGCTGGTAATCCCGCGCCGACCGGCGCTCCCGATGGCGCCGCACCGCCGGCGCCAGTTGCGTCAACCGAACCCCCCACAAGAGAAGCATCGCTATGCCTGAAGCAACCTCAACTCGAACGAAGCCGCTGGCCCAGGTCCGCAACATCGGGATCATGGCCCACATCGACGCGGGCAAGACCACCACGACCGAACGGATCCTCTTCTACACCGGGATCAACTACAAGATCGGTGAGGTCCACGAGGGCGCGGCCACGATGGACTGGATGCCCCAGGAGCAGGAGCGCGGCATCACCATCACGTCGGCTGCCACTACCTGCGAGTGGAACGGCACGCGCATCAACATCATCGACACCCCCGGCCACGTCGACTTCACGGTCGAGGTAGAGCGCAGCCTGCGTGTTCTCGACGGCGCTGTAGCGGTGTTCGACGCGGTCGCCGGAGTGGAACCCCAGACCGAGACGGTCTGGCGCCAGGCCGACAAGTACGGCGTCCCGCGCATGTGTTTCGTCAACAAGATGGACCGCATCGGCGCCGACTTCTACCGCTGCGTCGACATGATCAAGGATCGCCTCGACGCCACCATCGCCGTCGTGCAGCTCCCTATCGGCTCGGAGAGCGAGTTCAAGGGCTGCGTCGACCTGCTCGCCATGAACGCCATGGTGTGGAATGACGAGGCGGCCAAGGGCGAGAAGTTCGACCTGGTAGACATCCCGGCACACATGGTCGACGAGGCCGAGAACTACCGGCACATCCTCATCGACACGCTGTCGAACTTCGACGACACGATCACGGAGAAGTTCCTGGGCGAGGAGGAGATCACCGCGGCGGACCTCGAGAAGGCCCTGCGGGCGGCCACCATCGCCGGACAGGTGGTTCCCGTCCTGTGCGGCAGCGCGTTCAAGAACAAGGGTGTTCAGCCGATGCTGGACGCCGTCGTTGCCTACCTGCCGTCCCCGGTCGACATCCCCCCGACGCAGGGCATGGACGTGAAGGGGGTCGAGGAGCTCGAGCGCAAGGCTGACGACAGCGAGCCGTTCGCCGCCCTCGCGTTCAAGATCATGACCGACCCGCATCTCGGCAAGTTGACGTATGCCCGGGTTTACTCCGGCCACCTGAAGGCGGGTAGCCAGATCGTCAACTCCTCCAAGGACCGCAAGGAGCGGGTCGGGCGCATCCTCCAGATGCACGCCAACCATCGCGAGGACCGCGAGGCGTGCTTCGCCGGTGACATCGTCGCGCTGGTCGGCCTGAAGCAGACAACGACGGGCGACACCCTTTGCGACCCCAACTCACCCATCGTCTTGGAGTCGCTCGACTTCCCCGAGCCGGTGATCCACGTCGCGGTGGAGCCGAAGACCAAGAACGACCAGGACAAGCTCTCCCGCGCGCTGCAGGCTCTTTCCGAGGAGGATCCGACGTTCCAGGTCCACTCGGACGAGGAAACCGGCCAGACCGTCATCGGCGGCATGGGCGAGCTGCATCTCGAGGTGCTCGTCGACCGGATGCTGCGCGAGTTCAAGGTCGATGCCAACGTCGGCAAGCCACAGGTTGCCTACCGGGAGACGATCAAGAACGCCGTCCAGAAGGTCGAGACCCGCTACGTCCGCCAGACCGGCGGCCGCGGCCAGTACGGCCACGTCGTGCTCAACCTGGAGCCGACCGGCCCCGGCGGCGGCTACGAGTTCGTCGACAAGATCACCGGTGGGATCATCCCCAAGGAGTACATCCCGTCGGTCGACGCGGGCATCCAGGACGCCATGAACTCCGGTGTGCTCGCCGGCTACCCAGTCGTCGACATCCGGGCCACCCTGGTGTTCGGGTCCTACCACGATGTCGACTCCTCGGAAATGGCCTTCAAGATCGCCGGCTCGATGTGCTTCAAGGAGGCCTGCCGCAAGGCGCACCCGGTCCTGCTCGAGCCGATCATGTCGGTCGAGGTGGTCACCCCGGAGGATTACATGGGTGACGTCATCGGGAACCTCTCCTCGAGGAGGGGCAAGGTCGAGGGCATGGAGCAGCGGGGCAACTCGCAGGTCGTCCGTGCCCAGGTCCCGCTAGCCGAGATGTTCGGGTACGCTACCGACCTCCGGTCGCGCACCCAGGGGCGGGCGACCTACAGCATGCAGTTCAACTCGTACCAGGAAGTCCCCGAGTCGGTCTCCAAGGAGATCGTCGCCCGGGTCCGGGGCGAATAACGCCGGCTCCCGCCGGCTCCAGGGCTGCCCGGAGCGCGGGCAGCCGGACAACCACTATCGTTTACGACCGCGTCCAAGACCCGGCACCGGCCGGAATCGCATGAGGAGCGATCCTTCCAATGGCAAAGCAGAAGTTCGAGCGCACGAAGCCCCACCTGAACATCGGGACGATGGGCCACATCGACCACGGTAAGACCACGCTCACCGCGGCGATCACCAAGGTCCTCGCCGAGCGCGACCCGAGTGGGACCAAGTTCAAGGCGTTCGACGAGATCGACAAGGCCCCCGAGGAGAAACAGCGGGGCATCACGATCAACATCTCCCACGTCGAGTACCAGACGCCGAACCGTCACTACGCGCACGTGGACATGCCCGGCCACGCCGACTACATCAAGAACATGATCACCGGCGCCGCGCAGGTCGACGGCGCAATCCTGGTGGTCGCCGCGACCGACGGCCCGATGCCCCAGACCCGTGAGCACGTGCTGCTCGCCCGCCAGGTCGGCGTTCCCTCGATCGTTGTCGCTCTCAACAAGGCGGACGCCGTCGACGACGAGGAGCTGCTCGAGCTCGTCGAGATGGAGGTCCGCGAGCTCCTCAACGAGTACGAGTTCCCCGGCGACGACACCCCCGTCGTGCGAGTCTCCGCGCTCAAGGCGCTCGAGGGCGACAAGGAGTGGGAGGAGAAGATCGTCGAGCTGATGCAGGCGGTCGACGACTTCGTCCCGGAGCCGGAGCGCGCGGTCGACCGGCCGTTCCTCATGCCGATCGAGGACGTGTTCACCATCTCCGGTCGCGGCACCGTGGTCACCGGCAAGGTGGAGCAGGGCCAGGTGAAGGTGGGCGAGGAAATCGAGATCGTCGGTCTGCGACCGACCCAGAAGACGGTCTGCACCGGCGTCGAGATGTTCAACAAGCTCCTCGACGAGGGCCGGGCCGGCGACAACATCGGTGCCCTCCTGCGCGGGATCAAGAAGGAAGAGGTCGAGCGCGGCCAGGTTCTCTGCAAGCCCGGCTCGATCACCCCGCACACCCAGTTCGAGGCGCAGGTGTACGTCCTGACCAAGGAGGAAGGCGGCCGCCACAAGCCGTTCTTCAACAACTACCGGCCTCAGTTCTACTTCCGCACCACCGACGTGACCGGTTCGATCACCCTCGCAGAGGGGACCGAGATGGTCATGCCCGGCGACAACACCACGATGACCGTGGAGCTGCAGAAGCCGATCGCGATGGACGAGGGTCTGCGCTTCGCCATCCGTGAGGGCGGCCGAACCGTCGGCGCCGGTAGCGTCACGAAGATCCTGAAGTAGTGAAAAGAGGGACCGTCGCAAGGCGGTCCCTCTTCTTGTCCCGTTAACGCATCTTGACAACCCGCAACTCGAGAGGTGATAGCCGTGGCTGACGGCAACAAGCAGCGCATTCGCATCCGCCTCAAGGCCTACGACCACGAGATCCTCGACCAGTCGACGAAGAAGATCGTCGAGACCGTGCTGCGCACCCAGGCCAAGGTGCGTGGACCGGTCCCGCTGCCCACCGAGCGCAACCGGTTCACGGTCATCCGCTCACCGCACAAGTACAAGGACAGCCGCGAGCACTTCGAGATGCGGGTTCACAAGCGGCTTCTGGACATCGTCGAGCACACGCCCAAGACGGTCGACTCGCTGCAACGGATCGAGCTGCCCGCCGGCGTGGACATCGAGATCAAGATACAACAGAATTAACGCTCCCAGCGTCGGGTAACCGCGCTCAGTGGCTGATCCAGCGTTTCTGCTCCCGCTACACGAATCCGGACACCGCCCGTCAATACCGGGCTGAGCTGAGCGCCCTGTTCGCCCATTGCGGAGCATCGCATCCGCGGGCCCTGACCGACGCCATGGTCAACCACTGGGTGGCCAAGTCCCGGGCCAACAACACGAGGCGCAACCGCCTCGTCCGGGTGTGCACGTTCCTGCGGCCGGCATGCGGGTTGCGGAGATCATCCGCCTGACAATCGGTGACCTGCACCTAGGCCCGGAGCCGACCATTAAGTGGATCGGGAAGAGGAAGCGTCCTCGCAAGGTGGCCGTCGGTCCGACCATGGCCGATCTGCTCTCCGACTACCTGGAGCGCTACTCCGCTGCGGTTGGCCGACCACTGTCCCGTGGTATGCCGGCAGAAGACCGGCGGGGGAGTCGGACTGATCTCTTGGGGTCGCCCGTTCAAGACTCCGGCGAGCGTCGCCAAACTGGTGCGTCTGCGCGCCGAGGAAGCGGGGCTCGGCCACATGAGCCCCCACGATCTGCGCCGGACAGCAGCCGGGATCCTGCACCGGGCGGTCTCCGAGGACGGAGCCCACTACTTCGATCTGCTCGACATACAGAAGGTGCTTGGGCACGCCAACCCGGCGACGACCATGCGCAGCTACATCGATCCTCTCGATAACGGGGTGATCCGCCGGGCGGCCCAGGTCCTGGACTAACTGACGGGGCGGCCTCACCGCCCTGCGGGCGGCCGGCCGCCAGCATCCGGTCGTGGTCACCGTAGATCGCTCCAGATGCGACGGCCCTCGTTGCTGCCGCTCGTGCCCGCTTGCGGATCGCAGCTTCGTACGAGCGGGCGTAGAGCTTCCCGTACTCGTCGGGGCCGACACCGCCCACGGTGAGGCCCTGCCAGTGTTTGCTCTTCTTGGCGTCGTTGCTCACCGGCCTCCCTCTTGCCCGCTTACGCATAGCGTCGAGAAGCGTGAGGCGTTGGTTCAGCTGGTGCCAGACGTCCTGTTCGACCTCGAGCAGCTCGATGGTTGGTTTGAACCCGGCCCGGTAGCCGAACGTCCCGAAATATCGACCGACGGTGCCGAAGCCATCCGGTGGGACCTTCTGGCCTGCCTTGGCAGCTTCGCCGGCCATGTAGGCGGCGATCGCAGAAGGTCGCATGCCAGTGGCCACGCCGTCGTCTTTGGCGTAGAAGACGGTGCGCACGTTGACACCCCGCCGGATTCGAACCGGGGCGACGATCCATACGACCGCGAGCTTGATCACTACGAGGTGGTTGGAGCCGCTCGTGGTGATCGAATCGCCAGGTAAGACGTTGACTCCCGCTCCGAGGTGGGCTTGCCATCGGAGGAGCGATTCGGCTTTGGCGTCGAAGAGCGACGCCGGGCCGATGGTAAGCGAGCGACGATCGTGGCGGTACCCGCTGGGAAGCTGCCCCGAACGCGTCGCGCCCACCTCGGAATATGAGAAGGCCGCACTTGACGCGCCGGTCAAGAGTCGATCGCATTCTTCGTCCGAAGGTCGACGAAGGTGGAACATGTCGAATTGCTAGCACGGAAACCTGTACGTCAGGTCGTAACCTGGTCTTGTGGGAGTCGTCCGCTCCGAGCTGTTGGTCTTCGACGGCGACTGCGGATTCTGTACCTTCTCTGCCGAGTGGGTTGCCCGGAGCTGGCCCCCTGGGCCGCGAGCGGTTGCCTGGCAGCATCTGGGAGCCGATGGCCTAGCGGCGGTGGGGCTGAGCCCGGCCCAGGCGCAGCAAGCGGCCTGGTGGGTCGATGGCATGGGGCATCTGTTCAGAGGGCATCGAGCCGTCGCCAAGAGCTTGAGGGCCTGCAGAGGGCCGAAGAAAGCCGTCGGCATCATGATTAGCAATCCGCCCCTTTCGTGGGTCGCCGCTGCCGTCTATCCGCTGATCGTCAGATATCGATATCGACTTCCAGGGGGAGCACCTGCTTGTCGAGTCACACCCCCTGACTGACGAACGGTTACCAGCGCTGACTAACGGTCGACCGTCTCGCAGAACTACAAGGACCCACCTCTGGAGGAGTGACCTCGATGTAGGCGACGACGTCCTCGTTCATCGGGAAGATCTTCATGTACAGCTTGCGGCCAAGACCGAACGCGGCAGCCAACGTGGTTTCAGCGTGAGCCATCTCGTCAGCCGGCAGAATCCGCGCGCTACCGAGCAGAACTGGACCCGTCGGCTTCCCTCGCACGGTGGACGCTGAGATCAGCACTGTCGGATCGTTCCGGAGGCGCTTGACCTTCCAGCTCTTCGCGCCTGTTTGCACGTACGCCCGGCCCTCCGAGTCCAAGGCCATCCACACTGGTGATGGGACTGGGTCGCCGTTACCTCTGAAGGTGACGAGAAGGCCGTACTTGTGTCGTCGCAGCTGGTCGAAGGACCCGGTTGCGGCATCATCTCGGCGCACGTTGAATGCGGCCGGATGTCGCATCCGGTTGTAGATCCGGTCCATCGCGTATGCCATCCGCTCGCCGGATCCCATCCCGGGCGACCTCGGTTTCGGGGTAGCGGAGTCTGGCATCAGTGACGGCCTTCGGGTCGATCAGGTCGGTCGGAGATCACAGTGCAGCCCGATCCGCTCCGACTGGAACCGATGGACAAGTCGTGGTCAGCGGTTGCTGGGTGGTCCAGTCCACTTGGAGGTTCTCCATCAGTAGAGCTGAGTCGAGTGTGCACGAGCCGGCTGGAAAGAGCTGTCGGTCATCGAAGACGCTTGAGCACATCTCTGCGACTTGGACGGGTCGGGCAGCCCAGCTGTCACTCGACAGAGCGACGGCATCGAGATGATCGGAGCGTGTCGATGGTGAGTAACCGAGACTGCCCAAGCAGAAGAACGTTGTCGCGTCCTGTACCCAGTCGAACAGTCGCCCCCCGAGTTCTTCACTCGAATTGGCTCTGACGTGGAGTTGAGTCTGTCCATCGCGGCTGTCGACTGAGATGTCGAGGCCGGAGTGTTCCTCAGCGACCGAGAACTGCGCGAGATGATACCGGCCTGGGAAGAGCCGGCCTCCTGCGATAGATGTGAGTAGAGAGTCCGTGTCCCGTCGTGGGACGTACACGCCTGTCCTGGTCTCATCGTGGTCGTCCCATTCAACTGCGTAGCGGTGGGCCACGTTTTCGCTCCGGATGCCAAGGATCCTGGGCAGGTAGGCAGGGCGGGTGTTGGCCAATCGGATGAAGCAGACACCCCCGACCGCCCAGCCGCGTACCAGTTGAGGGCGCAAGGGCGACGGCAGCTGCTTGGACACCAGTTCAGGATCGATGCGGTAGTTGACCAACAGACGTCGTTCGATCGTGCAGTTGATCGTCTGGCTAGTCATGCTCGAACCTCCTCGTTCTCGGCTGATTCGGATGTGGCTCGACGCTTGCGTCTGTGACGAAGCACCACCTGTTCTGGGCAGACTGTGGAGAGGAACTGGCCCACGCAAACGGCAAGGCGCTCCTCGACCAGGGAGTAGAAGATTCGGTTGGCTTCTCTCCGTTCG
Source organism: Acidimicrobiales bacterium (assembly GCA_035533095.1). Classification (NCBI taxonomy): domain Bacteria; kingdom Bacillati; phylum Actinomycetota; class Acidimicrobiia; order Acidimicrobiales; species Acidimicrobiales bacterium. The sequence continues at coordinate 28,084 of DATLUM010000094.1, forward strand.
TTGACCAGCCCGGCCGACTTCAGGACCGTGAGGTGACGGGAGATTGACGGGGCGCTGATGGTGAAGCGGCTCGCAATGTCGCCGGCGCTCAACTCCCCGTCTCGGAGGTCCTGGAGGATCTGGCGTCGGGTTGGGTCGGCAAGTGCTCGAAAGACGCCGGTGTCATCAGCCATAAACGCAATTTAGCTAATGTGCTAATAAGAAAACCAGACAAGTCTCTGATTTCTTTGGGCTGATCGGCGGCACGCCCGGTAGTTCCGCCGCCTTCGGCGGCGCTTCGCACGGCCGCCTGGAGGCGGCCGCTTGACTCGGGACGAGTTTGAACAGCGTCGATGGCTCCGGAGGCCGTCACATGGCGTTCGTAGCCTCAGTTCGTGAAGGTACGAGAGGTGATCCAGATCCTGGAACGGGGCGGTTGGCGACTGGTCCGCCAGACCGGCTCACATCGCCAGTTCCATCACCCCGATCGTTTGGGGACCGTCACGGTCGCAGGGAAGCTCAGTGACGAGGTGCGTCGGGGTACGCTGAACTCGATCTGGCGGCAAGCCGGTCTGTCGGAAGGGAAGCGCCGTGGCTGAATATGTCGTGGTCATCGAGCATGAGGACGGCGCCTGGGGTGCCTACGTGCCGGACCTCCCTGGCTGCGTCGCTGTTGGGAAGAGCCGTGATGAGGTGGAGCGTCTGATCGCCGATGCGATCCCGTTGCACATCGAGTCCATGCGGGAGCAGGGCGAACCGGTGCCCGCTCCGACGGCCGTTGCCTCTACCAAGGTCCAGGTCGCATGAGCGCCGGCCATGGGGTCGAGGACGAAGCTCGTGCAACTACGGTTGTATATCCCCTTTTCAGGGGATCAAGATACAGACCAATTAACGCTACATGTAGCGGGTGACCGCGGTGAGTGGTTGACTCTCTGGGAGCTGCCCGCCTGGTTCGCCAGCCGCTACACCAACCCGAAGACGTCCTACCAGTACCGGGCGGGGTTGACGGCGCTGTTCGGGCACGTGGGGTTCTTCGCCTCAAGCGACGATTTCGCCGTTGGCCGCCTTGAGCCGGAAACGACTTGCCCGCCCTATCCTTCGAACTTCTCAGCCATCTGCAACTCCTTCCGATTGCGGAAGAGAGTGCAACGATTGTAGATCAGCCGGCGGACAGGCTCAGAAGAGGGGCGACCAGCTGCTCGTCCGGAGCAGCTTGCTCTCCCACTGGTCCCGAAGAGCTAGGGCCTCGTGCATATACGTACCCGGGGCCCGCTGTTCCGGCCGGGCCTCCCTGCTCAACAATTTCGTGAGCGCCGCCGGTCTGAGAATCTTCTGCCACAGCATCGCCTCGCGGCGCTGATGGGTGCCATGCGCCGGCTGGAAGCACGCCTGAATGTCGAGCAGCTGCTGCCCGGGGGACGTCTTTTCCATCGGCGCGTAGTAGATGTCGTACCAGCCCTGGATGTAGACGTCCAGCGGTGCATAGGGCCATCCCGTGTCCTCCATGAAGAGACTCGGTTCGTGCAGCCTCCCGTCCACTGGCACGGACCCCAAGTCGACTTCTTGCAGCGGCGACCAGTGGACGGGGACGAGCACCTTCCCGACCACGTCGTGGCGGAGGTTGTCGACCTCCAGCATCCACGACTTGAGGTCGCCCTTCTGCACGCGCTGGATCAGGTCCTCCCAGGCCCGGCCATCTTCGACCGCGGTGATCGTCACCACGTTGTAGGACACGCCGCTTCCGAGGGCATGATTCGTGTACCACAGCAACCGGGCGTAATCGCTCTTGGCCATCGTCGGCATCCAGTAATCACGGTAGGCGGCTTCGAATTCGCCCTCTTTGGCGCCTTGCACCCTGTGAACCTCGTGCAAAAAGAGCATCGTCAATCTCCTCTCGATCAGTACAGCGGCGACCAGGACGAAGTCCGCAGGATCCTGCTCTCCCACTGATCGCGCACCGCCAGGGCGTCGTGCATCCACGTCCCGGGTTCCCGGCTCTTCGGTGAAGCTTCCCGGGCGAGGAGACGCTCCAGGCGATCGAGGTCGTGGATCTTCTGCATCAGCACGACCTCGCCGCGAACGTGGGTTCCGAACGCCGGCTGCAGGGCGATCTCGATGGAGAGAAACGGTACGGACCGCGCGAAGCCGAGGTTCTTGGAGTAGATCGAACCCGACATCTCGATGTACTCCTGCAGCTTGCCCGCGTACGGCCACATGGTGTCTTCCATGTACAGAGTCAGGTCGTGGCGGCGCCCGTCACTGGGGATGGCATCGAGATCGAATTCCTGCACGGGCGACCACTCCAGCGGGACCAGGACCTTGCCGACCACGTCGTGGCGGAACGTGTCGACCTCTCGCATCCACGACTGGAGATCGCCCTTCTGCACCCGGCGGGCGAGGTCCTCCCAGGCCTGACCATCCTTGATGGCGGTCACCGTTACGACGTTGTAGGACACGCCACTTCCGAGGGCATGGTTGGTGTACCACAGCAACCGGGCGTAGTCGCTCTTGGCCATCGTTGGCATCCAGTAATCCCGGTACGCCGCTTCAAACTCCTCCTCCTTGCGTCCCACGACCTTGTGCACCTCGTGAAGGAAAAGCATCTCGACCCTCCGATCCGGCAACTCCCCCGCAACTTTCGGTGAGGATAGCGGGCTCACTTAACGGGGGTACTGCCCTCGTCGTGGTGCCCCTGGTCGAGATCGTCGATGAGCCCACCGCTGTCTGCTTCAGATCATCTCGAGCTGCCTAGCTCAGATAGGCTGCCCCGGCCTTGGCGAGACTCAGGGACACCGCGGCTCGCGACTGGCCCTGCGGTGGGTCGCCATCCCTTGGTCTCGAGTGCTCGAATCTCTTGTCGAGATCCCGCAACTTCGCAGCGTTCTGGCGCTCGATCCTTGCGATCTCACGCGTGTCTTGGAGATAGCGACTCTACGTTCTCGGTCCCCTCTCGTCGCCACGGCGAACGAGGTTGCGGACGAGGTGCGTGCAACTACGGTTGTAAATCCCTTCCAGGGATCAAGATCCAGACCAACTGACTCCTTGGGCTGCCGCTGCCGCGCCCTCGTAGATCACAAAGAGCCGTAAGCCTCTGGTAGTTGGGCCGACCGCTCGGACACAGTGCGGTCAGGGCCCTAGCGAGAGGTTGAACGCCATGCGTTTGTCAGCCCTGGAAGCGGCTTTCCTCTATATGGAACGCCCGACCACCCCCATGCACGTGGGGAGCATTGCGATCTTCGACGGGCAACCGTGGCGGGACAGCCGTGGCGAACTGGACCTGGCCCGTCTGCGCCGGTACGCGCGGGACCGCCTGACCGGCATACCGAGGCTCCGCCAACGGCCGGTATGGCCGGCTGGCCGGGCGGGCAGGCCGAGGTGGGTGGACGACCCCGACTTCCACATCTCCCGCCATGTCCGGTCAATCTGCCTGGCGGCTCCGGGCACTGAGGAGCAGCTGCTCTCGGCCGCCGAGGACATGCTCATGCCGCTCCTCGACCGCCGCTACCCGTTGTGGGAGCTGTGGTTCGTCGAAGGGCTGGAGAACGGCCGGGTCGCTGTGGTCGAGAAGATTCACCACGCCCTTGTGGACGGCATTGGCGGCGTGGACCTCGCGGTGATGCTGATGGACTCCGAGCCGTCCCCCGCGAGACCTGCGAACGACGGCGCCGTCGTGGCCGCCCGCGTTCCGAGTCGCATCGGACTCCTGTCCGCCACCGCAGCAGAGGCCCTGCGAGAGTCACCCGAGCTCGCGTTGCGCACCGTCGGCAGCCTGACGCATCCGCTGAGAGCGGCACGATCCGCCCGGAGCATGGTCAGTGCCTTCTCAGCCGTGTCCCGCCCTCTCGGCGGCGGGGACATCCGAGCCCCGCGCGTATCCATAAACGGACGGGTGGGCGACGAACGTTCCTACCAGGTCGTGCGGCGGCCGCTGGGAGGGACCAAAGAACTGGCCCACGCCCTGGGCGGAACCGTCACCGACGTGGTCTTGTCCGCCGTCGCCGCCGGCCTCGGATCGCTTCTGGCTGCCCGTGGGGAAGGTGCCGACAAGATGAGGGTTCTCGTGCCGATATCGCAGCGGGGAGACGACGAGCACGACCTCCTCGGCAACAAGGTCACCGGCATGGTCGTGCCTCTCCCAGTGGCACCGATGGAGCCGCTCGAGCGCTTCCGGACGACCCACGATTCGGTTCGCTGGACCAGAAGTGCGGGTGAGGGAGAGCTCACCAGCACTCTTCTGCAGTTCTGCGAACACGTCCCCGAGCCGTTCATCGCGGGAATCAGCCAGCTCGTTCACCACCAACCCATAGTCAATCTTGTGGTGACGAATGTCCCTGGGCCCAGCAGCCCGCTCTATCTGATGGGCAGCCAGATGCTAGAAGCGTTTCCAATCGTCCCGCTCGCGGGAAACCTCACGCTGAGTATCGGGATCCTCTCCTACCTCGATCAGCTGACGATTGGCCTGTGGACAGACCGTCGCCGCTTCCCAGATCTGCATGTGCTCGCCCAAGGGATAAGGCAGGGCTTCGACGACCTCGAGGCCGCGCGCCCGCCAAAGGAGCCGTCAAGCCATGAACCAACCGAACCAGCAACCGAGCCCGACCATGAACGGATCAGACGCGGTCCTGTGGGCCATAGAAGCGGACCCAAACCTGCGATCGACGGTGACGGTGGTGGTGCTGCTCGACCGGCCACCACTCTTCGACGACCTGCGGCAGCGGGTAAGGGAATGCACCGAGTCCTTCCCCCGCCTGCGCCAACGGGTCGCTGAACCGAGCCTCGGCTTCGGCCTGCCGCGTTGGGTGGACGCCACTGATTTCGACCTGGACGCGCACGTCCACCTGGTCAACGGCGGCGGGACGGACACCAGAGGCGTGCTCGCGCTCGCCGCGCAGAGCGCCCGCAATGCGATCGAGCGGACGGCGCCGCTCTGGCAGATCATGGTCGTCGACGAGATGGAAGGCGGCACGGCCGCGGTGATCCTGAAGTTTCATCACTCCCTGACCGACGGCGTGGGTGGGATGGAGCTCATGCTGTCCCTTCTCGACTGGTCACGCGACCCCGGCGGCCACATCCGGTCCGAGCCGCCGCCCGTGGCCCCGGCGAGAGGCTCGCTCCTCGGCCAGCTCCTCGGGCGGATGTCAGCAGGGACTCGCGCTGTTAGCGGACTGCCCGCGGCGGCTCTGCGATCGGCCGCGCGCCCACTGGATTCTCTGGCGACCACGTGGGCAACCGGCGAATCGCTGGTGAAGCTGCTCACGCCGGGTACGAAACGTCTCTCGCCCGTCTTCAAGGCCCACAGCGACAGGTGGCTGTTCGACACCTATGAGCTGCCCATGGCCGAGCTGCGGCGGGCGGCCGCGGCGGCAGGAGGGACCGTAAACGACGTCTTCATGGCTTCGGTCGCCGGAGGTCTCTACCGCTACCACAGCAAGCTGGGGCACGAGATTACGTACCTCCGCGTCAACCTCCCCGTCAGCTTCCGCAAGTCGGGAGACCCGGTGGGCGGCAACCGCTTCACGCCTGTCAGGTTCGTCGTGCCCGTCGACGAACCGGACCCCCGCGAGAGGGTTCGGCAGCTCGGGACCCTCTGCCGGCAGTGGCGCGCAGAACCCGCCCTGCCGATGACCGAGGCGATCGCCGACGTGTTGAGCCGGCTGCCCGGCCCGGCGACGACCGCCCTGCTCGGATCGATGATGTACGGCGTGGACTTCGTCGCGACCAACGTGCCGGGAATAGACCAGCGCTGCTACATCGCCGGCGCCGAGGTCCTTCGCCAGTTCGCGTTCGCCCCGTTGGCGGGAGCCGCCGTCAACTTCTCGCTCGTATCGCACGCTGGCACCGCCTGCATCGGGGTCAACATGGACGAAGCATCCGTGCCAGACCCGGATCTCCTCATGGCCTGCCTTCGAGACGGCTTCGACGAGGTGACCGCGCAAACCGAATAAGAGCCGTTCGCCTCTCTCGCTTGCCCGGGAGACGCGCTCATCATGGCCTTGATGTATCCGGCGTCCCCCACATGGCTGTTGACGGAGCGAAGCCCCGGTGATGCGTCCGCCCCCTACGTGGCAGACATCACCTCGGCGGGTCGCTCATTGCCGGTGCGGCACCTGTCATCCGAGGATTTGATTGCCTCCACCCGACACCACACGGGAATCGACCTGGAGCGACTGACCGGCATCCGGGAGCGGCGGGTCGTGAGCCCCGACGACGACTCGTTGACCTTGGCCGTCGCCGCGGCAGCCGATTGCCTGGAGCGCGGCGGTGTGGAGGCCCCCGAGCTGGACGCTTTGGTCAGCTGCAGCATCACCAAGTACCGCGACGGTACAACCCAGTGGCTCGAACCGGCGATGAGTTCCGCCGTCGCCCATCGAATCGGAGCCACGAGGGCCGTCACGTTCGACATCGCCAATGCCTGTGCGGGGATGCTGACCGGGGTGTTCGTCCTGAACAACTGGATCCGCCGTGGCGCGATCCGGAGAGGCCTGGTGGTGAGCGGGGAGTCCATCTCGGGCCTCGGGCGCAATGCCGCTCACCACGTCCGCAACATCATGAGCAAGGAGCTCGCGTCGCTGACGCTGGGCGACGCAGGAGCCGCGGTGGTCGTCGAGCGCAGCCGGGATGGCTCCCCGGGCATCAGCGTCGCCGGTTTCACCACCGTCGCCGAGCACTCCCGGCTGTGCCTCGCGTACCCAGCCGTCCATGAGCCCGGTGCACGGATGTTCACCCGCTCTCAAGCCCTGCAGAGAGCCGCAATCAAGGACACCCCGGTCCTGCTGCAGGAAGCCCTCGACGTCGCCGGGATTGACATATCGCAGGTGGACCACGTGATCCCGCACCAGACATCGGCGCGGGCGATCCGGAAGGGGATGGCCCACGTCAGCGAAGTCCTGGGCGCCGGACCGCGCAACGACGCCGTCGTGACCGTCGACCACTACGGGAACACAGCGTCGACCACCCACACCGTCGCGCTGATCGACGAGCTGTCGGGAGGGCGCATTGCACCGGGGGACCAAGTGGCGTTCGTCGCTATCGCGTCGGGTCTGGTGATCGGCGTGGTGCTGTTCCGCGCGAGCGAAGGACTGGTGAGGAGCCATGGCGACACGGATTGACGGGCTCAGCCTTGTGACAGGAGGCTGGAGGTCGCGCCACAGCGCGCTGAGGCTCTCGGTCGACGCGTGTCGCGCTGCTCTCGGTCGGTGCGAACTGACGCCACAGGACGTCGGGCTTCTCATAAACGCCGGCCTCTACCGGGACGGCAATCTCGGAGAACCCGCTCTCGCCCCACTGATCCAAGACGACATCGGGGCGAACCCCGAGGACCCGCACCCGGGCACTGCGGGCACCTTCTCGTTCGACGTCGCCAACGGTGCGTGCGGCCTCCTGAACGCCCTCGAGATCGCGGACGGGTTCTTGAGGAGCAGGACGGTTCAGACGGTTCTCCTGGTGGCGAGCGACGCGTCTCCCTCACGCCGCTTGGCGCCAGAGTTCCCGTACCTACCGGGGGGCGCTGCCGCCGTCTGCCAGTGGACGGCGGACGAAGTGGGGATCGGCCCGTTCAAGTGGCACAACGCTTTCGACGAGGGCAGCACCTTCCGGGCAACCGTCGGCTTCGAGGGAGGCCGCAACGTCTTGCACATCGTGGAGGAAGCGGACTTCGCGGAGCGGGCGGCGGAAGCCGCCGTGGCTGCGGCTGTCGAGCTGCTCGAAGACAACCACCTTGCCCCCGAGGACATCGATCTCATCGTGGCAAGCCCGGCGCTGCCCTCCTTCGCCAAGAGGGTCGCTTCGGAGTTGGCGAAGCCAGAGGAGGCCGTAGTGACAGACCCCGGCCCCTGGCACACCGTCGGGTTGTTCGCAGCTCTCGCCCGCGTCCAGCGGGCCGGTCGGTTGCGCAGCGGGACCAACGCCCTGCTGTTGTGCGCGGCCGCAGGTGTCAATGCCGGCGCGGCCTTGTACCGCGCGTGAAAGGAGAATCTCCATGCTCACGAGGACCAAAGGTTTGATCGGGCTAGGGGTAGTCCTTGCCGTAGTCGCAGTAGGGCTACGGTTCGTGGGCGGTCCTGTTCTGGTCAGGTATCCCCTCAACATCAACCAGACGCTGCACTACCACGGGACCGCCACGGTCTACGTGAATCCCGCAACCGGGCTACCGCTCGCGCAGCCGCTGCGCGTTCCACTCACAATCGACCGCCAGGTCAAGGTCGTCAGCGGCACCTTCTCGCACGCCGTGATCAGCGAGAAGACCACAGCGACTTTCGCCGGCAACTCCAGCACGCAGACCTACCAGTACTACATGAACCGGCGGAACATGCGGCTCGTGGACGGACCGCAGTCGTATGCGTTCGGTGATCCGGCCCAGTCCATGGCAACCGGTGGGAGCTACCGGATCAACTTCCCGACCGGCACGACAGCAGGCAAGACCTACGAGGCCTGGGCTCCTGAGACCGGCACGACGATCCAGGTGAAGGCGGCAGGCGGGGCTCAGCGCGAGCCAGTCTCGGGTGACCGGCTTCTCACCTTCTCGACGAACCTCGACCACCCCGTGGCTCCGTACTACCTGGCGTACCTGAAGAGCACAGGAATGCCGGCCTCGATCCCGGCCGCGACCGTGGCCGCGGAACTCCAGGCGTCAGGCGTGAGCGTCCAGCAGGTTCTCCAAGCTGTCGCTCCGCACCTGTCGGCATCTCAGATGGCGACTTTGCAGGCCGCCTTCACCAAGTCGATCCCTCTCTCGTACTCGTACTTCCAGCACGGATATGTATCCGTTCAGCCATCGACCGGCGCGGTCATCAAGGGGGGTAGCAGCAGCGAAGGCGTGGCCGCGACCCCCGACCTGAGCTCGCTCGCTCCTGCCGAAGCCGTGCTGGCACCCTATGCCTCGCTACCGCAGGTCCAAGCCTTGGCCAAGGCGGCCGCAGCCATGGGCCGACCGCAGGTCGTGCTCCAGATGTCCTACAGCGAGGACGCGGCCTCCATCCGGGCTGCCGATCGCATCGCTGACCATCAAGCTGCGCTGATGTCACTGATTGAGTGGCAGCTTCCCGCCTTGGTCGGAGCGCTGGCGCTGGCGGTACTCATCCTCGCGGCCGCGTGGCGGCCGCGGCCCCGCACGACGCCCGCCGAGGCGACGGTCGAGGCGAAGACCCAGACAAGGAAGGCGGCATGACCATGCAAACCATCGAAGCGCCCGCTGGCGGCGCGGACCGCGCCGGTGGGACGAGCCGAAAGGCGCCAACCATCGTCTCAGCGCTAGTGGCCAACGCCACGCTGAGACCCGACCGTCCGGCGATGCGCTACCGCGACGCCGGCGGGTCGTGGAGCACCATCACCTGGAAGGAGTACGAGACCACGGTCAGCCAAGTGGCGGCCGGCCTCGCGGCACTCGGTCTCGAGCCGGGCGCCCGGGTCGCGATCCTCGCGTCGAACTGCCCCGAGTGGCACTTCGCGGACCTGGGAATCCTCGCCAACCGTTGTGTCACGGTGCCGATCTATCCGACTAGCTCCCCAGCGCAGATCAGCTACATACTCCGTCATTCGGGGGCGTCGATCTGCTTCGTCGACACGCACGACCAAGTGGGGAAGGTGCTCCTCGTACGGGACGAAGTCCCCAGCCTGAGATACCTGGTTCTCACCGACCACGCCCGCCGCGAGTCCGACACGTTCGTTACGAGCTTCTCCGAGCTGACGGCCATCGGTGCCGACCACTTGGGGGAGAATCATTCCGAGGTGACCGGACGGATGCAGGGCGTCGTGCCTGAGGACCTCGCCACGATCGTCTACACGAGCGGGACCACCGGGCCGCCCAAGGGGGCCATGATCACCCACGAGAACATCATGTGGACGCTCCGCCAGGTCACCCCGGTATACGGCCTGACCGAAGGCGAGCGCTTCATCTCGTTCCTTCCCCTCAGCCACATCGCGGAGCGCATGATGAGCGACTTCACCCCGATCGCGGTGGTCGGAGAGACGTGGTTCGCGCGCAGCCTCGCCACGCTCGCCGAGGACCTTCCCTCCTGCAGGCCGACGGTGTTCCTCGCGGTTCCGAGGGTGTGGCAGAAGCTGCGCTCCGCTATCGAGGAGCAAGTCAGCAAGCAGCCGCCGCCGGTCAGGACCGTGTTCTCCGCCTACCTCGCTCTGGGCCGGCGAGTCGTGAAGGCCCGCCAGCGGGGTGATCGACTTCCGGGCGCAGTGATGGCCGCCTACCGGGCACTGGATGGAGTTGTGGGAGCACAGATTCGCCGAACCGTGGGCCTCGATCACGCCCGGATCGTCGTCAGTGCTGCGGCGCCGATACATTCCGACCTGATCGAGTGGTTCCACGCCGTCGGGTTGCCGATGCTTCAGATCTACGGCCAGACGGAGAGCTGCGGTCCGACCACCGCCAACCGGATCGACCACAACCGCATCGGCACCGTCGGTTCGGCCCTGCCGGGCATGACAGTGAGAGTCGGAGCCGACGGCGAGGTCCTTCTCAAGGGTGGCAACGTTTGCCTGGGCTACCTGGACGACCCCAAGGCGACGGCGGAACTCATAGACGAGGACGGTTGGATGCACTCCGGAGACGTCGGCGAGTTCGACGACGACGGGGATCTGCGGATCACGGGCCGTAAGAAGGACCTCATCATCACGGCTTCGGGCAAGAACGTCGCACCGCAGGAGATCGAGAGCGATCTCTGCAACGACGCTCTCATCTCAGAGGCCGTCGTGGTCGGGGAGGGCAGGAAGTACCTGACGGCCCTCGTCACCTTGGACGGCGAGGAGCTCTCTCGTTGGGCTCAGGGTCGCAACAAGCTCGACGACCTGGAGGCGCTGACCGAGGACCCGGATCTGATCGGCCACGTCCAGCAGGTCGTGGACAGTGTCAACGCTCGCCGCTCGCAGGCAGAGTCGGTGCGGAAGTTCCGGATACTGCCCCGGGACCTCACCGCGGCGTCGGGAGAACTGACGCCGACCATGAAGGTCAAGCGGTTCGTCGTCTACTCGCGCTACGCGGGGCTCATCGACGGGATGTACGGAGCCGGCTGACCCCGGTGGTCACCCCCGGCCGTGGACGTATCGGGCCCACCAGGGGCTGATGTCGATCCCCGACCAGGCGGTGAGGTGCGCTCCCAGGCCGTCGGTGGTGGCGGGTCGGCCCGCGTTCACCCGGTACCACTCGGCCATCGCCAACCGGAGCCGTTCGGGCCCGCCGAACAAGTGGGCCAGCCCGGCGAAGAGCCGGTATCCAGCCGTGTACGCCTCACGGGGGGTGTAGCGAGCCCAGGGGCTCGAGGGATACAGCTCGACCGGCTCCTCCTCGAGCCCGAACTCCTCGACACCGAAGCGGGGCCGGTCGGGTTTCGAGGACGTCGCCCACGTCGCCCACGCCTCGTCGATCCAGCCGTCAGCCGCCCGGGCGGGTTTGACGCCCCGCCCGAACCAGCTGTGGAACACCTCGTGCTCGAGAGCGCCGACCGACGCGGTGGTAGCGCCGTCGTACTCCATCCCGCGCTCAGGCTCCCACAAGAACGCCCAAAAAGTGTCGCCATGCACCCACGGGCCATAACGAGCAGCCATATACGCCAACCATGCCTTCACGTCCGCCTCGCACGCCGCTATATCAGCGTCGACGTCCCGGAACCGGCCGCAGACAATTCCCAAAGACCGGGTGCGGCCAGGGATGGTGATGGCGCTTCGTCGCAACTCGACCTCGTCCGCCGGGGCCAGGACGAGCATGGGGGATAGGGCGGTGAAATGCGCCGGGTAGGAAAGCTCCCAGCGTGAGCCTCCGCTGGCGTCCACGCCGCCGGTGTTGGCGACGAGCGAGTGGGGGCGGTCGTTGCGCAACAGCTCGATGGTCAGATTGAGGGTGAACTGGTCGTGAACCAGCGGGGCGGGCAGCCACATCTCGAGGTACCGTCCCGGCTCGAGGTCCGACATCCAAAAATCGAACCGCACACCGCCTTCGGCCCAGCCGATCGGCTCCGCCCCCGTGGCGGCAGGGGTGTTCAGCCGGTAGCCCAGGTCGAGCCTGTGCTTGCTGCCCGCCTCGAGGCTCGCGTCGAGGACGCGCATCTCCGCACCCGGGCCGCCTCCGAGATCCATGGCCGGTAGTGCCGTCGACGGGAGGTCTTTCCCATCCAGACGGACCCACTCCACGTCCTGGCGTAGGTCCAGCGCCGGGTGCCCGGCCACCTCGCCGGCCAGGAACTCCACCGAGGCCTCGACGGTCGCCACCTGCTCCACCACGTCGAAGCGGATCATCGCGTCGACCCGCTCGACGTCGGGCGCGACCACCCTGCGCCCGTCGACGATGACGGGGTTGGGCGACAGAACCTGGGGCACGCCGCAAGTCTGGCCGATCCGCTGGCTACTCGCGGGTTGGTTCCCTGCTGGCGCAGCGTGCCGGGCGAGTGGCTATACTGACCAGCCGTCCGCAGAACCGATGTCCGCGGGTGTCCGCAGGGCCTTCCTTGACGGATCGTCCTCCCGGAGACCCCGCGGCGAAAACTAACGAGCGCTCCGCTCGGTTTTGACCGGGCGGAGCGTCCGCGTGTGAGGCGGCCGCCCTTCTTCGGGAGCGACGGTCCCCTCCGCCACGACCCACAGGAAAGAGCCAGCTGTGCCATCGAAAGCGATCGTCGGCGAGAAAGTCGGCATGACCCAGGTCTGGGACGACCAGAACCGCGCTGTCGCGGTGACCGTCGTGCGCGTGACCCCGGTTCGTGTCGTGCAGCTAAAGACACCGGACCGCGACGGGTACTCGGCCGTGCAGGTGACCTACGGAACCCGCAAGGCCCGCACGCTCAACAAGCCTGAAGCCGGGCACTTCGCAGCGGCCGGCGACGGCATCGACCCGGGCAGGTCCCTGGTAGAGCTGCGCGTCGCCGACACGAGCGATTACAGCGTCGGCCAGGAGCTGACCGTCGATCTGTTGGCCGCCGGCGACAAGGTTGACGTCACCGCGATCAGCAAGGGCAAGGGCTTCGCCGGCGGCATGAAGCGGCACAACTTCAAAGGACAGGGCGCCAGCCACGGTAACCACAAGCACCACCGGGCGCCTGGCTCGATCGGCGCGTGCGCCACGCCCGCCAGAGTGTTCAAGGGCACCCGGATGGCGGGCCAATACGGCTCGGCGAAGGTCACGACGCTGAACCTGGAGGTCGTGCAGGCCGATGGTGACCGCAACCTGCTGCTGCTCAAGGGTTCCGTCCCCGGTCCCCGCGGCGGGATGGTCCTCATCCGCGACGCCGTGAAGGGAGGCAACTGATGGCGCTGACTGTCGATGTGCGCGACGTCACGGGTTCGACGACCGGGTCGGTGAACCTCGACGAGACGCTGTTCGGCATCCAGCCGAACGTGCCCGTCATGCACCAGGTCGTGACGGCGCAGCTCGCCGCAGCTCGGTCCGGCACGCAGAGCACCAAGACCCGTGCCGAGGTCTCCGGCGGCGGCCGGAAGCCCTTCAGGCAGAAGGGAACCGGTCGCGCCCGCCAGGGTTCCGAGCGCGCCCCGCATTTCGCCGGCGGTGGCGTCGCCCTCGGGCCCAAGCCCCGCAGCTACCGCCAGCGGACGCCGAGGAAGATGGTCCAGCTGGCGCTGCGGTCTGCGTTGTCGGACCGGGCGTCGGAGGGGAAGGTCGTCGTCGTCGGGTCGTGGCCGTGGGACGTACCCAGCACCAAGGAGGCCAAGTCGGCGCTGGCCGCTCTCGGTCTGGATGGCAGGGTGCTCCTGGTGCTCTCCCGCAGCGACGAAGAGGCGTACAAGTCGTTCCGCAACCTGCCGGGGATCCAGCTGATGCTCGACGAGGAGCTCAACGCGTACGACATCCTCTGCAACGACTGGATCGTTTTCACCAGCGAGACCCTGCCCGGTGGTTCGCCCGACGGTGCGGCCGCCGGCTTGACCGGCGGATCCGCTGAAGCGGATCAACGACCGGCCGATTCCGCCAGCGCCCCCGCGCCCGCACCTTCCAGCACCGCGGCTGACAAAGCCGAACTCGAGGACGGCGAGGAGGCCGGCGAATGAGCGGCGACCCACGCGACGTGATCATCAGACCGGTGGTCTCGGAGAAGTCGTACGCCCTGCTGGACCAGGGTGTGTACACGTTCGTCGTCCGCCCGGATGCCAACAAGATCGAGATTCGCCACGCCGTCGAGAGCATCTTCGGCGTCAACGTGGTCAAGGTCAACACGTTGAACCGCCCCGGCAAGCGCAAGCGCAACCGCCGGATGCAGACCTTCGGCAGGCGCGCGGACACCAAGCGCGCAATCGTGACCCTGGCGTCCGGGCAGTCGATCCCGATCTTCGAGGGGAACAGCTGATGCCTCTTCGCAAGCGCAAGCCGACGAGTGCGGGCCGTCGTTTCCAGACGGTTTCGGACTTCCAGGAGATCACCAAGACAAAGCCGGAGAGGAGCCTCCTCGCCCCCAAGCCGGGCACCGGAGGGCGCAATGCCTACGGCCGCAAGACGGCGCGCCACCGCGGCGGCGGTCACAAGCAGCAGTACCGGATCATCGACTTCAAGCGCACCAAGGACGGTGTGCCGGCGACGGTTGCGGCCATCGAATACGACCCCAACCGCAACGCACGGATCGCGCTGCTCCACTACCACGACGGCGAGAAGCGCTACATCCTCGCCCCGTCGAAGGTGACCGTCGGCGACGTCCTGCAGAGCGGGCAGGGTGCTGACATCCGCCCGGGCAACGCCCTGCCGATGCGTTACATCCCCGTGGGTTCGGTCGTGCACAACGTCGAACTGAAGCCGGGCGGCGGCGGCAAGATCGCCCGTGGCGCCGGCATGAGCGTTCAGCTCGTGGCAAAAGAGGGCGCCTACGCGACCCTCAGGCTCCCATCCACCGAAATGCGCCGCGTGCCGATCGACTGTAGGGCGACGCTCGGCGAGGTCGGCAACGCAGAAGCCGAGCTGGTGAGCATCGGCAAGGCTGGACGCAACCGCTGGAAGGGCGTGCGGCCGCAGACTCGCGGCGTCGCCATGAACCCTGTCGACCACCCCCTCGGTGGTGGCGAGGGCAAGAGCTCCGGCGGCCGCCATCCCGTTTCGCCGTGGGGCAAGCCCGAAGGTCGTACCCGCGACCGCACCAAGCCGTCCGAGAAGCTCATCGTCCGCCGCCGGCGCACGCGCGGCGCCCGGAGGTAGACGTAGATGCCGCGTAGCCTGAAGAAGGGTCCGTTCGTGGACGACCACCTGCTGAAGAAGGTGGACGACCTCAACTCCCGCAACGAGAAGCGGGTGATCAAGACCTGGTCCCGTCGTTCGACGATCATCCCGGACATGGTCGGCCACACCGTCGCCGTCCACGACGGCCGCAAGCACGTGCCCGTCTACATCACCGAGTCCATGGTCGGCCACAAGCTCGGCGAGTTCGCCCCCACCCGCACGTTCCGCTACCACGCGGGGCAAGAGAGGCAGGGGAGGCGCTGATGCCTGGTCTCAAGACCAACGAGCGCGAAGGCACCCGCGCGGTTCTGCGCCACGCCCGCCTATCTCCGTACAAGGTTCGCGAGGTCCTGGATCTCGTGCGCGGCAAGCCGGTGCACGAGGCCGAGGACATCCTCCGCTTCTCGGACCGCGACGCCGCCATCGTCGTGGGCAAGGTTCTCCGCTCGGCGGTCTCGAACGCCGAGAACAACGACGAGCTCGATCCAGAAGAGCTCTTCGTCTCGGCCTGCTACGCGGATGAGGGGACGACCATCAAGAGGTGGCGCCCGCGTGCCCGCGGCCGGGCCACCCGCATCCGCAAGCGCACCAGCCACATCACGGTCATCGTCAGCCGGCTCCCCGAAAGGGAGTTGCAGAGGCTGCAGGCACGCCGGCGTGCGGAGCAGCTCGCGCAGCGCGCCCGACGGGTTGCCGGCGCACGGCGGGCGGAGGGCGACACCCGTAGCCGCGCGCAACGGCGTGCCGGGGTGTCGGTGGAAGAGCTTGAAGCCGAATCGGAAGTCGAATCCGCAGACACCGCAGCGATTTCCGAAGTCGAATCCGCAGATGCCACGACCGATCGTCCCGCCGAGGGCGGACAACGATCAGCCGAAGCGGTCTCCGGCTCCGACTCCGAGGACTCCAGCCCCTCGGCTGTGGACGTCGAAGGTGAGGCGGAAGTCGGTGAACCGACTGAGGCGATGGTGGAAGAGGCGGAAGAAGCCGCCGACGCGACGACTGATGAGACCGACACGACGGATGAAGCTGAGGCTGATGATGAGGATAAGAAGTAGATGGGCCAGAAAGTAAATCCGTACGGTTTCCGTCTCGGCGTCACCACCGACTGGAAGTCACGTTGGTTCAACGACCGTGAGTACAAGGAGTACCTCCTCGAAGACTGGAAGATCCGCGATTACCTGATGGGCCAGCTCGAAAGGGCTGCCGTCAGCAGGATCGAGATCGAGCGCACCCGGGACCGGCTTCGGATCGACGTCCACACCGCGAGGCCGGGCA
The DNA here is from genome assembly GCA_035533095.1 of Acidimicrobiales bacterium. NCBI lineage: Bacteria > Bacillati > Actinomycetota > Acidimicrobiia > Acidimicrobiales > Acidimicrobiales bacterium. The sequence goes on from DATLUM010000094.1 coordinate 44,498, forward strand.
TCGTCATCGGGCGCCGTGGTGCCGAGGCCGACCGGCTTCGTACCAAGCTCGCCGAGATCACCAAGAACCCCAAGGTGCAACTCAACATCCAGGAGATCAAGCAGCCCGAGCTCGACGCCGCTCTCATGGCGCAGGGGATCGCGGACCAGCTGACCGGGCGGGTGAGCTTCCGCCGGGCGATGAAGCGCACCGTGCAGACGGTACAGAAGGCGGGAGCGCTCGGGATCCGGGTGCAGTGCGCCGGCCGCCTCGGCGGCTCGGAGATGTCGCGCCGCGAGTTCTACCGCGAGGGCCGCGTCCCGCTGCACACGTTGAGGGCGGACATCGACTACGGGTTCCGCGAGGCCCGCACCACATACGGCCGCATCGGCGTGAAGGTCTGGATCTACAAGGGCGACATCCTCCCCTACAAGACCTCGGCCGAGGAGAAGATCTCGCGCGAGGCGGCCATGGCCGTCGGCGAGACCTCCGGCCAGAGCCGTCCCCGCCGGGTGATCAGCGCCGGCGGAGGCCGGCGCCGTCCTGATCTGGGCGAGCCGGGTTCGGGTGGAGTGCCCGGCGTGGCCGAGACCGCCCAAGCGGAGCAGGAGATCGACGAGAACCGACCGATCGTGGAGGTCGACCCCGAGCTCGAGCGCCTTCTCGCTGAGGAGGAGGACATCGAGCGCCGCACCCGGGGCGAGCACCACGAGACACCGCATTTCCCGAAGGACGCTTGAGCCCATGCTGATGCCGCGCAAAGTCAAGCACCGCAAGGTCCAGCGTGGTCGCATGACCGGCCAGGCCAAGGGAGGCACCGTCGTCACCTTCGGCGACTACGGCATCCAGGCCCTCGAGCCGGGTTGGATCACCGCTCGCCAGATCGAGGCCGCCCGTATCGCGATGACCCGCCACGTCAAGCGTGGTGGGAAGGTCTGGATCCGGGTCTTCCCGGACAAGCCGGTGACCGCCAAGCCTGCCGAGACCCGCATGGGTTCCGGCAAGGGCAACCCAGAGTTCTGGGTAGCGGTTGTGAAGCCGGGCAGGATCCTCTTCGAGCTCGGCGGCGTCAACGAGGCGCTCGGCCGGGCCGCTATGGAGCGGGCGATACAGAAGCTGCCGATCAAGGCACGCTTCGTCGTGCGGGCCCAGCAGGAGGAGGTTGAGGTCGGATGACCAAGGCCAAGGAACTGCGTGAGCTCAACATGGGTGACCTCGAGCAGAAGCTCGTCGAGTCGAAGCACGAGCTCTTCAACCTGCGTTTCCAGCTCGCGACCGGGAAGCAGGACAACTCGGCGCGGCTCGGCCAGGTTCGCCGTGAACTTGCCCGCATCGCCACCATTCTCAGGGAGCGCGAGATCGAAGAGGCCGAGGCCGCCGAGGCCGCAGGCGAGGTGAGGGACTGATGGCAACCGAAAACACCACCGGAGCCGGCGAAGGCCGGGCCAACCGCCGCAAGGTTCGCGAGGGCCTCGTCCAGTCGGTGAACATGGACAAGACCGCCGTGATCGGCGTCATCGAGCGGGTGCGCCACCCCCGTTACGCGAAGACGGTTCAGCGCACCAAGCGCCTGTACGCGCACGACGAGGCCAACGATCTGCGCGTCGGCGACCGCGTCCGAGTCGTGGAGACGCGGCCTTTGTCGAAGCTGAAGCGCTGGCGCGTGATCGAAGTCCTGGAGAGGGCCAAGTGATCCAGCAAGAGAGCAGGCTCCGCGTCGCGGACAACTCTGGCGCCAAAGAGGTCCTCTGCATCAAGGTCCTCGGAGGCTCGAGGCGGCGCTACGCCTCCATCGGCGACGTGTTCGTCGCAGCGGTCAAGGATGCCATCCCCGGTGCCAACGTGAAGAAGGGCGACGTCGTGAAGTGCGTCGTCGTGCGCACCAAGAAGGAGAAGCGCCGCCCGGACGGCAGCTACATCCGCTTCGACGAGAACGCGGCCGTGCTCATCAACGACCAGCAGCAGCCCCGCGGCACCCGCATCTTCGGGCCCGTCGGGCGCGAGCTCCGGGACAAGCGCTTCATGAGGATCATCTCGCTCGCTCCGGAGGTTCTGTGATGCGCATCCGCAAAGGCGACCAAGTCGAGGTGTTGACCGGCAAGGACCGCACCAAGCGCGGTGTGGTCATGCGCGTCCTCGCCAAGGAGGACAAGGTCATCGTCGAGGGTGTCAACGTCGCCAAGAAGCACCAGCGGCAGACGCAGGTGCGGGTGAAGGGCGGCATCATCGACAAGGACATGCCGATCCACACCTCGGCCGTGGCACTCGTGTGCCCGAAGGACGGGGCGGTGCGCACCGGCTCTCAGATCAAGGACGACGGCACCAAGGTGCGGGTCTGCAAGCGCTGCGGGAGGGAGCTCTGATGGCGACAGCCACCGCCGAGCGGCCGCGGCTCAAGGTCCGCTACGACACCGAGATCCGTGCCCAGCTTCAGCGCGATCTGGGGCTGCCGAACGTGATGCTCGTGCCGCGCATGGAGAAGATCGTGATCAACATAGGCGTCGGCCGGGCAACACAGCAGGCGTCGCTCCTCGAAGGCGCGGTTCGCGATCTCACGATCATCAGTGGGCAGAAGCCCCTGATCACCCGTGCGAAGAGGTCCATCGCCGGCTTCAAGCTGCGGGAGGGCAACGCCATCGGTTGCAAGGTCACCCTGCGCGGCGACCGCATGTGGGAGTTCTTCGACAGGCTCGTAAGCCTGGCGATCCCCCGTATCCGCGACTTCCGTGGTCTTTCTCCCAAGGGATTCGACGGGCGCGGGAACTACACGTTCGGCGTCACCGAGCAGCTCATCTTCCCGGAGATCGACTACGACAAGGTCGACATTCCCAGGGGCATGGACATCACGATCGTCACGACCGCTCGTGACAACGCGGAGGGCAAGGCATTGCTCGACGCGTTCGGCTTCCCGTTCCGCCGAGACGGCAACTAGCAGAGAAGGCAAGCAGACACATATGGCCAAGAAGGCTCTCATCATCAAGGCGCAGCGCAAGCCGAAGTTCAAGGTCCGCGCGTACACACGCTGCGGGCGTTGCGGACGGCCGCACTCGGTCTTCCGCAAGTTTGGCCTGTGCCGCATCTGCCTTCGCGAGCTGGTACATGCCGGCGAGGTTCCGGGCGTGACCAAGGCGAGCTGGTAGGGGGTGGTGGCGCGATGACCATGACTGACCCGATCGCCGACATGCTCACACGCATCCGCAACGCCAACGTGGCGATGCACGACACGGTGCGCATGCCCTCGTCGAAGCTCAAGGAGGCCCTCGCCGCTGTCCTCGTCAAGGAGGGCTACATCGAGGACTTCTCCGTGACCGAGGCGGGGGAGCGGCCAGGCCGCATCCTCGAGATCCAGATGAAATACACCAAGGACCGTGCCCGGACCATCTCGGGCGTGCGGCGCATCTCCAAGCCTGGGCTTCGGGTCTACACCGCGGCCGACAAGCTGCCGCGCGTCCTGGGCGGCCTGGGGGTGGCAGTCCTTTCGACCAGCCAGGGGCTCATGTCCGACCGCGAGGCGCGCCAGCGCCGCGTCGGCGGCGAGATCCTCTGCTACGTGTGGTAAGGGCGAGGAGCGAGGAATGTCACGTATCGGACGTGCACCGATAACCGTCCCTTCGGATGTCGAGATCACCATCGCGGAGCGGAACCTGACGGTGAAGGGACCCAAGGGCAGCCTCGCCAGGTCGATCCCCGGCGACATCACCGTCCGCCGGGAGGACTCGACGATCCTGGTCGAGCGCCCCAACGACGAGCGCCAGAACCGCGCCCTTCACGGGCTGACACGCAGCTTGGTCAACAACATGGTCGTCGGGGTCACCGACGGGTTCAACAAGGACCTCGAGATCGTCGGCGTCGGCTACCGCGCCATCGCGCGCGGAGCGAACCAGATCGAGCTGGCGTTGGGATTCAGCCACCCGGTCGTAGTGGACGCGCCTGACGGCATCACGTTCGAGGTGCCCCAGCCGACCCGCATCACGGTGCGCGGAATCGACAAGGAGCTCGTCGGGCAGGTGGCCGCGAACATCCGCAAGATCCGCAAACCCGAGCCCTACAAGGGCAAGGGTGTCCGTTACGCCGGCGAGCGGGTCATCCGCAAGGCCGGAAAGGCCGCCAAATGAGCACTTCTACCAACGACAAGCAGACCGCACGGGCACGGCGGCACTACCGGGTCCGCAAGAAGGTGGCCGGCACCGCCGAGCGCCCTCGCCTCGCTGTGTTCCGTTCCAACAAGCACATCACCGCCCAGGTCATCGACGACCGGTCCGGCCGCACGCTCGCGGCTGCGTCGACCGTCGAGAAGGACCTGCGCGGGTCCGCATCCGGCACCGGCAACAAGGCCGCAGCGACCACCGTCGGCCGCCTCGTCGCCGAGCGTGCGAAGGCCGCGGGAGTCACGGCCGTCGTGTTCGACCGAGGCGGTTTCCTATACCACGGCCGGGTGGCCGCCGTCGCAGACGCGGCCCGCGAGGCCGGACTGGAGTTCTAGATCAGATATGCCCGCTGACCAGCAGTACGAAGACCGCACGATCAAAGTGAACCGGGTGGCGAAGGTCGTCAAAGGCGGCCGTCGTTTCTCGTTCGCCGCGCTCATGGTCATCGGTGACGGCAACGGCACCGTCGGCCTCGGCTACGGCAAGGCCAAGGAGGCCGGCCTCGCGGTGCAGAAAGGCATCGAGGAGGCCAAGAAGAACCTCTTCACCGTCCCCCTCGCAGGCGGCACCATCACGCATCCCGTGCTCGGAGCGGCCGGCGCGGGGCGGGTGCTGTTGAAGCCCGCCGCTCCCGGCACCGGGGTCATCGCCGGCGGAGCGGCCCGGGCGATCCTCGAGATGGCGGGGATCCACGACATCCTGGCGAAATCGTTGGGTTCGTCGAACAGCATCAACGTCGCACAGGCCACCGTCGCAGGTCTGCGCGCCCTCAAGCGCCCCGACGAGGTCGCGAAGCTGCGCGGCAAGTCCCCCGAGGAGATCACGCCGGCTGGGTTGTGGCGTGCCTACAAAGAGACCCAGCGCGGCCCTCACGTCCCTGACGAGGTGGCGTGATGGCACCCGCTTCGAAGACGGCCACTAGCGGTGCCACCGCCGCGGGCCTGACTGTCACGCAGGTGAAGTCGTCGATCGGCAGCAAGCCGAAGCACCGCGGCACCCTCCGGGCGCTCGGCCTTCACGGGATCGGCACCACCAACACGCTCCCGGACCGGCCGGAGATCCGTGGCATGATCGCCCGGGTCCCGCACCTGATCAGCGTCGAGGAGACGGCCGCCGGCGGGGATTCGGGCGGGAAGGAGAAGCAATGAAGGTTCACGACCTCGCACCCGCACCAGGGTCCACCCGCCGGCGCCGGCGGGTCGGCCGCGGCATCGCCGGCAAAGGCGGCAAGACCGCCGGCCGCGGCACCAAGGGCCAGGGCGCCCGCGACACCGTCAAGCCTGGTTTCGAAGGCGGTCAGCTCCCCCTCACCCAGCGGATCCCCAAGCTGAAGGGCTTCAAGAACCCCTTCCGCGTGGAGTACAACGTGATCAACCTCGATACGCTCGAAGGCTTCCAGGGCGACACGGTGAGCCCCGAGACGTTGCGCGCCGCCGGGCTGGTGCACAAGCACGGGCTGGTCAAGGTTCTCGGCCGCGGCGAGCTGACCCGGAAGCTGACGGTGTCGGCGCACGCCTTCTCCAAGAGCGCCGTGTCGGCGATCGAGTCGGCGGGCGGGACGACGTCGGTGCTCCCGCCGCCCTTCGGCCACGGGCGCCCGCCTGCCAAGGGGAACGCTCTCACCAACCGGTAGTCCGGCTGGTCCGGTAACCGTCAATTATTCGTGGCTACGACTGTGCCCAAGGACGGGCGGGATATAGCCTGCCCTGACGTGATCGGCCAGTGGACCGGCAGGAGACAGGACTGATGCGCAGCACCTTCACGAACTTGGCGAACATGTTCAGGGTGCCGGACCTGCGCAACAAGGTCCTGTTCACCTTGATGATCATCGTGGTCTACCGGCTCGGGGCGAACATCCCCTGCCCCGGCATCGACTTCAACCAGGTCCAGTCGCTCGTCGCGTCCTCCCAGCACGCCGGCGTCGTCAGCTTCCTGAATCTCTTCTCGGGCGGCGCCTTGACCCGCTTCGCCGTGTTCGGCCTCGGGATCATGCCCTACATCACCAGCTCGATCATCATCCAGCTGCTGATCGTGGTGATCCCGAAGTTCGAGCAGTGGCGCGACGAGGGCGCGGTCGGTCAGAAGAAGCTGACCCAGGTCACCCGCTACCTCACCATCGCCCTCGCGGTGATGCAGTCGACCGGCCTCGCGTACGTCTTCCACAATGGCGGCGGCGGACTCCTCGGAGGTGGCCTCGGCCTCAACATCGACCTGATCCCGAAGTTCACCATCCCGCGGGTGCTCCTGATAGTCCTGACCATGACCGCAGGCACGGTCGTGGTCATGTGGCTCGGCGAGCTCATCACCCAGCGTGGCGTGGGTCAGGGGATGTCGGTGCTGATCTTCGTCAACGTCGTGGCGACCATGCCCGCCGGCGGCGCGTCCGTGAAGGTCGAGGCGGGCGTAGCCAAGTTCATCGCCATCCTGGCGATCTCCATAGCTCTGCTCGTGGCGATCGTCTTCATCGAGCAGGGTCAGCGGCGCATACCGGTGACCTTCGCGAAACGGGTGGTCGGCCGACGCATGTACGGCGGGCAGAGCACCTACATACCGATGAAGGTGAACACGGGCGGTGTCGTGCCGATCATCTTCGCGAGCTCGGTTCTCTACTTCCCGATCCTGATCTCCAACGTGCTGCCCAGCCACGGGTTCTGGAAGTCAGCGCAGACCTGGATCAGCGTCCACCTCGCCCAGCCGAACGACCTCTGGTACATCGGCCTGTACGGCCTGATGATCATGGGCTTCGCCTACTTCTACGCGGCGATCACCTTCGACCCGCACCAGCAGGCGGACGTGATTCGCAAGCAGGGCGGGTACATCCCGGGGATCCGGCCCGGGCCGCCGACCGAGCGGCACTTGCAGAACATCCTCAACCGGATCACCCTTCCCGGTGCGCTGTGGCTCGCCGCCATCGCACTGCTTCCATCCATCATGCTGGCGATCTGGAACATCCAGAACTACCCCTTCGCCGGCACGACGCTGCTCATCGCGGTCGGCGTCGCCCTCGAGACCATGAAGCAGGTCGACAGCCAGTTGATGCTGCGCAACTACGAGGGCTTCCTGAAGTAGTGCCCGCATCTCCGCGGAGGGCGGGAAAGTGAGCGTGGGAGCCCGCCTGGTCGTCCTTGGCAAGCAAGGGGCCGGGAAGGGCACACAGGCGGTGCGCTTGTCGCGGCACTACGTCGTCCCGCACGTGTCGACCGGCGACACTTTCCGCGCCGCGGTGCGGTCCGGCTCCGAGTTCGGCGCGAAAGCCCGGCGCTATCTCGACTCGGGCGAACTGGTTCCCGACGAGATCGTCATCGGCATGGTCCGCGAACGACTCACCCGTGGCGACACCACGCACCGCGGCTTCGTTCTCGACGGGTTCCCGCGGACCGTTCACCAGGCCGAGGCGCTCGCGGAGATGCTTCAACCCAAGGGGCTGGACCTTGTCATCGACCTCGAAGTGCACACCGACCAGGTCCTCTCCAGGCTCGCAAGCCGGAGGGTGTGCTCGGACTGTGGCGCCAACTACAGCGTCGGGGAGAATCCACCCCGGATCCCGGGGATGTGCGACGTGTGCGGAGGCGAGGTGGTCCAGCGCGACGACGACACCGAGGCGGCCATCCGCCGGCGGCTCGAGCTGTACGAGCGCGAGACGGCACCCCTGATCGACTGGTACTCGAAGCGGGGTCTCCTCGCGATCGTCGACGGGACTGGCAACCCCGACCAGGTGACCGCCCGGGTGGTTGCGATGATCGACAAGCGGAAGCCGCCCGCCGGCGCAGCCGGCTGACTGGCGGCGGTCGGATCCGATGCGCCGGAGCAGTGAGGAGATCGCCAAGATGCGCCGGGCCGGCGGGGTGGTCGCCGAGATGCACGAGGCGACGCGCGCCGCGATCAAGCCCGGTGTGACGACCGGCGAGCTCGACCGCATAGCCCGGGACGTCCTCGAGCGGCGCGGCGCCCGGTCGAACTTTCTGAACTACCACGGTTTCCCCGCGGTGATCTGTACGTCTCCCAACGACATGATCGTCCACGGCATCCCCGGCTCCCACCGCCTCGAAGAGGGCGACATCATCTCGATCGACTGCGGAGCGATCATCGAGGGCTACCACGGCGACGCCGCCTACACCGCTGGGGTAGGCAGGATCAGCCTGCAGGCCGAGCGCCTGCTGAAGGTCACAGAGGAGAGCCTGTGGGCGGGGATCTCCCAGATGAAAGACGGCAACCGTCTCCACGAGATCGGCTGCGCCGTCCAGGCCGTCGCCGAGAAGGGCGGTTTCTCGGTGGTGCGCGAGTACGTGGGCCATGCCATCGGGACCGCCATGCACGAGGAGCCGCAGGTACCCAACTACTGGCCCGGGCGGCCGGGACCGGTGATGCGGTCGGGAATGGTCTTCGCCGTCGAGCCGATGGTCAACGCGGGCGGACCGGAGACGAAGCTGCTCGACGATGGTTGGAGCGTGGTGACTGCAGATGGGAGCCTCTCGGCGCATTTCGAGCACACGATCGCGATCACCGAGGACGGCCCCGAGGTGCTGACGCTGGAGTGAGGCGCCGGTGGACGCTATCGGGCCGCGCGTAGTAGCATGGTCGGCCGGCCCCCGAGCGCTTTACCGCGGCTCCTGGCAGGGCCGGTCGAGGTCTCCGGTCCCACCAGACCACAAGGAAAGCGTCGTCGTGAAAGTTCGCCCCAGTGTCAAACCGATCTGCGAGCACTGCAAGGTCATCCGCCGTCACGGCCGGGTGATGGTCATATGCACCAACCCGCGCCACAAGCAGCGCCAGGGCTGAGAGGGGAGTAGCAGCTAGTGGCACGCATCGCCGGTGTTGACATCCCACGGGAAAAGAAGCTCGGTACCTCGCTCACCTACATCTACGGGGTCGGCTCCACGGCCGCCTCGAAGGTCTGCGAGGCGACTGGCATCGACTCCGAGACCCGCGTGAGGGACCTCACAGACGAAGAGGTCGCCCGACTGCGGAACTGGATCGACGCCAACCTGAAGGTCGAAGGTGATCTGCGCCGGGACGTCTCTCAGGACATCAAGCGCAAGATGGAGATCGGTTCCTATCAGGGGATCCGGCACCGCCGTGGCCTGCCGGTGCACGGCCAGCGCACTCACACCAACGCCCGCACCCGCAAGGGTCCCAAGAAGACCGTCGCCGGCAAGAAAAAGGTCCGCAAGCACTAACACCGATCCCAAGGTGCCCGCGGCCATGTTCGGTCGTCGGCACCCGACTACGAGGCAGAATTCACACGAATATGAACAACGAATCGAACATGGCCGCGGGCACCTTCGGCGGTCGATGATGGCAAAGCCCAAGCCCGGCGGTCGCCGGCCCCGTCGTCGCGAGCGCAAGAACGTCACTTACGGCGTCGCTCACATCAAGAGTTCCTTCAACAACACCATCGTCTCGATCAGCGACCCCGAGGGCAACGTCCTCGCTTGGGCGTCCGCCGGCAACGTCGGCTACAAGGGCTCGCGCAAGTCCACCCCCTTCGCCGCCCAACTCGCCGCGGAGGCATGCGCCCGGCGCGCGATGGAGCACGGCGTCCGCAAGGTCGAGGTCCTCGTGAAGGGCCCGGGCTCGGGCCGCGAGACCGCAATCCGTTCGCTGATGAACACCGGCATCGAGGTCGCCGGGATCAAGGACATCACCCCCATACCCCACAACGGTTGCCGCCCCAAGAAGCGGCGCCGGGTCTAGGCAGCAAGCAGGAGCACTAAGCAAGTCATGGCGCGATACACAGGCCCGGTATGCCGGCTATGCCGGCGGGAGAAGATGAAGCTCTTTCTCAAGGGCCCCAAGTGCGACTCGATGAAGTGCCCCATCGAGCGCCGGCCCTACCCCCCCGGCGAGCACGGCCGCGACCGCATGCGCCAGGGGTCCGAGTACCTCACCCAGCTGCGGGAGAAGCAGAAGGCCCGCCGCATCTACGGGGTACTCGAGAAGCAGTTCCACAACCTCTACCAGGAGGCGAACCGCCAGCAGGGGATCACGGGTGAGAACCTGCTGCGGATGCTCGAGATGCGCCTCGACAACGTCGCGTACCGGGCCGGGTGGGGTGCGAGCCGGGCTCAGGCCCGCCAGTTCGTTCGCCACGGCCACGTCCTCGTCAACGGCAAGCGGGTCACCATTCCCAGCTACCGCCTCCGCAAGGGTGACGTCGTCTCCCTCAAGGACAAGGCGCGCTCCATGATCATCGTGCGCCACAACCTCGACACCATCGACCGGACCGTACCGCCCTGGCTGGAGTCCGGCTCCGAGGGCTTCGAGGTAACCGTCCGAGACCATCCGCTGCGCGAGCACATCGACGTGCCCGTGCGCGAGTCTCTCATCGTCGAGCTCTACTCCAAGTAGGCCATCCCCCCAACCACCAGGTACAGGTCCAAATGCTGATCATCCAACGTCCGAACGTCGAGCCCGTAGGGGAGCAGGAGGGCAACCGCCAGCGCTTCTCGATCGGGCCGCTGGAGCCGGGCTTCGGCCATACCCTGGGCGTGGCGCTGCGCCGCACGCTGCTCTCGTCGATCCCAGGCGCCGCAGTGACCCAGGTCCGCTTCGACGAAGCGCTCCACGAGTTCACGACCCTGCCCGGCGTCAAAGAAGACGTCACCGACATCATCCTCAACCTCAAGGACATCGTCCTGACCTTGGAGAGCGACGATCCGGTGACCCTGCGCGTCGACGTGCGCGGCCCCGCCACCGTCACCGGCGGCGACATCGTCACCACGTCCGACGTCGAGATCCTCAACCCCGATCTCGTGATCGCGACCGTCAACTCCAAAGGCCGCTTCGCCGCCGACATCACCGTCGAGCGCGGCCGCGGTTACGTCTCGGCGGACCGCAACAAGAAGTCCTCGACAATCGGCGTGATCCCGGTGGACTCGATCTTCTCGCCGATCCGTGTCGCGGCATTCTCCGTAGAGCCGACCCGCGTCGAGCAGTCGACCAACTACGACCGCCTCGTCCTCGACATCACCACCGACGGATCGATCTCCCCACGCGAGGCCCTGGCCTCCGCCGGCGACACGCTGCGCTCGCTCGTGAGCCTTGTGGCCGACATGAGCGACAGCCCCCAGGGTCTCGAGCTCGGCGACGTCGGCTCGGTCACGAGCGGGTCGCCCGACCTCGACCTGCTCATCGAGGAGCTCGATCTCTCCGAGCGCCCCCGCAACTGCCTCAAGCGCGCCCAGATCAACACCGTCGGCGAGCTCGTGCAGAAGACCGAGGACGATCTGCTGGCGATCACCAACTTCGGGCAGAAGTCCCTCGACGAGGTCCTGCAGAAGCTCGACGAGCGCGGCCTCTCCCTGCGCACCAAGGAGTAGACGCCATGGCGACGATCCCCGGACGCCCGAAGAAGGGCGCTCGTTTCGGCGGTGACGCCGAGCACCAGAAGGCGATGATGGGGAACCTGGTGGCGTCTCTGATAGCTGCCGAGGCCATCGTGACCACCGAGGCCAAGGCGAAGGCGCTGCGGCCCGTCGTCGAGAAGTGCGTGACCAAGGCGAAGAAGGCCAATGCCGACAGCGACAAGTCGGTGCACCTCCATCGCCAGGTCGTCGCCTTCATCCGCGACAAGGACATGGCCCACAAGCTCTTCGAAGAGATCGGCCCCCGGTACGCGGATCGCGCCGGCGGATACACCCGCATCCTCAAGCTCGGGCCTCGCCACGGGGACAACGCCCCGATGGCTCGCATCGAGTTCGTGTAGCCCTTTCGTCACCGGGGCGCGCCCTGACCCTCTTCTCTGAAGACGCCGGCGCGCAGGCCGTGGCGTCGGTCACGAGCGACCCGACCCGCCGCCTGCGTATGGTGGTCGCCTACGACGGATCAGACTTTCACGGGTTCGCGCTCCAGCCGGGGGTCACCACCGTCGCCGGCGCGATATGCGCCGCGCTCGAACGTGCTCTTCGCCACACGGTAGAACTGACCTGCGCCGGGCGCACCGACGCCGGCGTGCATGCGTGGGGGCAGGTGATCAACTTCGAAGCCCGCTACGACGCCGAGCCTGTCGCGTTGCAGCGGGCCCTGAACAAGGCGTTGCGGCCGGCGATCGTGATCCGAGAGTCCTGTGTGGCGGAGGACGGCTTCGACGCCCGCCGGTCCGCCACAGGACGGCGCTACCACTACACGATCCGCAACGACCCCGTCGCCGACCCGTTCACCGCCCGGACGGCCTGGCACGTCACCGAGCGGTTGGACCTGCCGGCGATGCGGCTGGCTTGTGACCCGCTCATAGGAGAGCACGACTTCTCGGCGTTTTGCCGGCGCCCGCCGGGGGAGGGGTCGCTCATCCGCAAGGTGCGCGACGCACGCTGGGTGGACCTGAGCGACTCCATGCTGCGGTTCGAGATCGAGGCGTCGTCGTTCTGCCACCAGATGGTTCGTTCGATCGTGGGGATGATGGTCGAGATAGGGATCGGGAAGAAAAGGGCGGGAGACGTGGCGCAAATCCTTCGATCCCGCTCGCGCCAGGGCGCCGGCCAGCTCGCCCCGCCCCACGGGCTTTGCCTCTGGGAAGTCACCTATTAGTCACCATGGTCTGGCGGGGCGGGTTGCTGGCGGGGCGGGTTGCTGGCGGGGCGGACTGATCGCAAGTGGACGGGGTTCGCCGTTTCGTGTCGGCGGACGGCCCCGATGTCGCGTTCTCTGTCCACTCGCCACGCTCGGAATGCGCCCTTGGGGGACGAGGTTGGCGACAGGTCAGTCGAACCTTGTCCGTTTGGGTGATTGGAGCTGCAGGCGGAGCGGGATTCAATCGCTCCTGTCCGGGCGGGACCTATCCAGGTTCGACCCGGTAGCCGGCAGCGGTGAGGGCGGCGACGACCTCACCGTGATGCTCGAGGTCGCGGGTCTCCACGGTGACCTGGACCTCGACCTCTGCGACGGCGAGGCTGCGGCTGCTGCGATGGTGCTCGACGCCCAGGACATTGAGCCCGAGGCCGGCGAGGGCGGTGGTGAGCCCGGCGAGAGCGCCGACGCGGTCGGCCATGACGACCCGCAGGGTCAAGTACCGGCCGGCGGCGGCGAGGCCGTGCTCGATCAGCTTCGTGAGCAGGAGGGGATCGACGTTGCCACCGGAGATCAGCGCAACGACCGGCCCGTCGCCAGGGACGTGGCCGGCGAGGATTGCTGCGAGCGAGGCGGCCCCGGACGGTTCGACGACGGCCTTGGCACGCTCGACGAGCAGCAGCATCGCCCTGCTGATCTCCTCCTCGTCGACGGTGACCACCTTGTCGACGAACTCCTGGGCGTGCGCCAGAGTCAGGTTGCTGCAACGAGCGACCGAGATGCCGTCCGCCATCGTTGCCATCCGCTCCAGCGTGACCGGATGGCCCGCCTCGAGCGCTGCACTCATCGTCGGGGCTCCCGCAGCTTCAGCGCCGATGACACGGGGCCTCCCGCCGGCCCTCGGCCCGAGCTTCAACGCCGCCGCGACCCCTGCGACGAGTCCGCCGCCGCCGACCGGGACCACCACCACCTCTGCTTCGGGCGCCTCTTCGGCTAGCTCGAGGCCGATGGTCCCCTGGCCGGCGATCACGTCGAGGTCGTCGAAGGGGGGCACGAACACCGCACCGGTGCTGGCGGCGAACTCCTGCGCCAACGCGAAGCAGTCGTCGACCACGTCGCCCTCCAAACGGACGGTAGCGCCGTATTCACGCGTCGCGGCGACCTTGGGCAGTGAGGCGTTCTTCGGCATGAAGATCGTCGACTCCCGCCCGGTAAGCGACGCGGCCAGGGCGACGCCCTGCGCGTGGTTGCCGGCAGAGGCGGCCACGACCGCGACGCCGGGAGGAAGCTGAGAGATCCGGTTGTACGCGCCGCGGATCTTGAACGACCCGGTCCTCTGCCGGTGCTCCGGCTTCAACAGGACCGTCCGCCCCGCTAGGCGGGAAAGAGAGTCCGACCGGTCGACCGGTGTTGGCCGGAGGACCTCCTTCACCCGCTCGCGGGCGGACTGGAGGTCCTCGAGGGTGACGAGGTTCAAGCCCGGCTCAGCTCGATACGGCGCGGGCGGCCGCTTCTCGGGTAGCGCGCCAGTGGGCCAGCTGGAGGGCGGCCACTTCTTCGGAGGTCCGGTCGTTGCGCCTGGCGGCGCGCTCGTCTGCCCGGAGCCACTGGAGGAACACCGCGATCGTCCCGATCAGCCCCAGCGCCTCACCGGCGATCCACATGAGACCACCGCCGGCGTGCAGGTCGCCCAGGGTTGTCGTCGGCGCTATGCGGGTCGTCTGGCTGTCGAGAGCCATCCCAAGGATCGTGTGGAACGGCATGGCCAGCATCAGGTAGGCGATGCGAACGCCGTAGCTCATCCTCTTCGGGAGAGGGTCGACCGCCACTGCGGGCCACCAGAACAGGCACCCGGCGACTATCAGGTGCAGGTGGACCAGGTCGTGGACCGTCTGGTTACGGAGCGTGATCGCGTAGAGGCTGGTGAAATAGAGGCCGAAGATGGAGGCCCCGTAGAAGGCCCATGTGAAGATCGGGTTGGACGCGATCCGGCCGACCGGGCTGTGCAGCACCTTCAGGATCGCCGTCTGCACGCTCCGGTGGCTCGCCTGAAGGGCCAGGGTGATCGGCGCCGAGAAGGCGAACAAGACCGGCGCCAGCATGCTGATGAAGATGTGCTGGATCGTGTGGATCTCGAAGATGCCGTCGTGGGCATCCATGCCCGAGATCAGCCCGACAGCGAGGAACAGCTCCCCGAGCACGAACGCCACCGTCCGCCCCAGCGGCCACCGGCGCCCCCTGCGGGCCAGCCGCCGGACCGACCACAGGTACCAGCCCAGGGTGAGCGCAATGACCACCGTAGGTATCGGATCGAAGGTCGCCTGGGTGACCACTTCTGCGGGTGTCATCGCGACCTACAGGATAGTCCCGGGCGCTTCCGGGCCGGATTGGGATCCTGACCGCGACGTTGTGTAGAAATAAGGCCCAGTGACTGCGATCTCGACATCGGGCGCCCTGGCCGCGCCGGCGCCGGCGGTCAAACCGGTGGATCCAGCCAGCTACCGACCAGCGCTGCTGAACGTCGGGGTGATGGTCTGGCTGGCGTCGGAGCTGATGTTCTTCTCCGGCCTTTTCGCCGCGTTCTTCAGCCTCCGCGCCGGCACCCACCCCTGGCCCCCCAAGGGCGACGTACTCGACGTTCCGCCGGTTCTGGTCGCGACCATCCTGCTGCTCCTTTCGTCGTTCACCATGCAGTACGGGGTGCACCGAGCGATCAGAGGGTCCCGGTGGGGGTTCCTCGGGTGGCTCGCGCTCACCTTCGTCCTCGGCGGCTTGTTCGAGGGGATGCAGATCTCCGACTACATCGGCCGCCCGTTCCCGATCGACAAGGACGCCTACAGCTCGGCCTTCTACACCCTCACCGGCTTCCACTTCCTGCACGTAGCCGGCGGCCTGGTCGGCATGATCCTCGTAGCCGGACGGGTGATCAGGACGAGGCACTTCGGGCACAGGACCGTCCCTGCGATCGAATTCCTGTCCTACTACTGGCACTTCGTCGACGTGGTCTGGATCGCACTGTTCCTAGCAATCTTCGTTCTCAAGTGAGCCGCATGATCACCGACCGCAACCGCCGGAGGCTGGCGGCCCCGCTGGCGCTCGCCGCGCTCGGCATGCTGGCATTCGCCCTGTTGTTCACCGCTGGAGGATCGGCGCACGGGCAACAGAACCTCGTGAGCACCAACCCTGCAGACATCGCCGCAGGGCAGCAGCTCTTCAACGCCCATTGCGAAAGCTGCCACGGCTACCAGGGGCGCGGAGGGCAGACCGGCGCCCCGGCTCTCGTGAGCGTGGGAGCCGCGGCGGCCGACTTCTACCTTACGACGGGCCGCATGCCCCTCAACAACCCGGCCAACCAGGCCCTGCGGCACCACCCCTATTTCGACGAGACGCAGATACGCCAACTGGACGCTTACATAGCGGCGCTACCGGTGATCACCGGCACCTACGTACAAGGGCCGAGCATCCCCACAGTCAGCCCTCTCTGCACGACGTCGACACCCAACCCGAAGCAACCGGGATGCGTGACGCTGTCGCAGGGCCAGCAGCTGTTCGCCATCAACTGCGCGCAGTGTCACCAAGCCGCCGGATCCGGCGGCATGCTGTCGAAGGGCAACGTGGTCCCCTCGCTGCACAACGCCAACATCACGCAGGTAGCCGAGGCCATGCGGGTCGGCCCGAAGCCGATGCCCGTCTTCGGGCCTAACGTGGTCGACCAGCAGCAGATGTCTGCGATCGCCCAGTACGTGCAGTATCTGCACAAGCCGGCGAACCCGGGTGGTCTTGGGATCTCCCACTTCGGCCCGGTAGCGGAAGGCTTCGTGGCGATCCTCGTCGGGGGGGTCCTTCTCCTATTCGCCGCACGCATGATTGGGACTCGAGGATGAGCTACACAGAGCCGGATCCCACCGAAAACCCGCGCCACTTCGGCATCGAACCGGACGAGCCCTGGCCTGACGACGTCCCCCACGGGCAGGACGACAGCCACTGGCGCTACGAGGGCGACCCTCGGGGAGCGCGCCGGGCCGAACTGCGGATCGCCTTCTGCTGGAGCCTCACGCTCCTCGCCTGCATCGGACTGACCTGGGCGTATGTCGACGGGGCGCAGAATCAGGCGGAGGGAGCGCTGTGGGCCGTCGCCTTCCTCGGCCTCGGGGTCGGATTCGTACTTTGGGCGCGTGACATGCTTCCCGGCAACGAGGTGATCGCAAGCCGCGGCCACCACCACGTCTGCCCACCGGGCGATCGTCACGCAGTCGTGGAGTCTTTGTCCCGCGGTGTCGAGCCGATGGCACGCCGGCCGTTCCTGTTCAAGATGCTCGGCGCGGTCGGCGGGGTGTTCGGACTGGCCGTCCTCTTCCCCCTCGCGTCGCTCGGCGACCGGCCCCACGAGAACCTGTACCACACGAAATGGGGTCGAGGCGTGCGCCTCACCACCGAGGACGGCAAACCGATCCGGCCAGGGGACCTGCCGCCCAACGGGATCCTCACCGTCTTCCCGAATGGTGACCTAGAGGACGCGCTGAGCCCCTCGCTGCTGATCAACATCGGTAACGCCCAGTTCCACGGGTCACCGTCGACAGTCGGCTGGAACGTCGGGAGCCTCTACGCCTTCTCCAAGATCTGCACCCACGCCGGCTGCCCCGCCAGCCTCTACAACGTGCAGACGCACCAGCTCATCTGCCCCTGCCACCAATCGACCTTCGACGTGCTCGAGGAGTGCAAGCCGGTGTTCGGCCCCGCTCCGCGTTCGCTGCCCCAGTTGCCCCTGGCGGTGGACTCGGAGGGGTACCTTGTCAGCCAGAGCGACTACCACGAGGCCGTCGGCCCCGGATTCTGGAACCGTGGATAGATGAGCACGACCAAAGAGCGAGCGGCCGCGCAGAAGCGTTACGGCGTCGGTAAGTCGGTGTCCGACACCGTCGACGAGCGGTTCGGCTCGTCGAAGTTCCTGACCAGCGTCTTGGACAAGATCTTCCCCGACCACTGGTCCTTCATGGTCGGCGAGGTCGCGATGGACTCGCTGATCGTGCTGATCGCGACCGGCGTCTACCTGACGCTCTTCTTCGTTCCGTCGCAGACCGACGTCGTCTACGCGCCGACGCACGGCCACGTGTACGCCCCGCTCGTCGGCCAGCACATGAGCGAGGCCTACCAGTCGGTCATCGACATCTCGTTCAACGTTCGCCTGGGGCTGCTGATGCGCCAGGCACACCACTGGGCTGCGCTGATCTTCCTCGCCGCCGTGGTGTTCCACATGTGCCGGATCTTCTTCACCGGTGCGTTCCGCAAGCCGCGCGAGATCAACTGGATCATCGGGCTGACGCTGTGGATGGTCGTCATGCTCGAGGGATTCACTGGTTACTCGCTCCCGGACGACCTCCTGTCGGGCACCGGTATACGGGTCATCTACTCCATACTCCAGGGGATCCCGTTCGTGGGGACGTGGATCGCGTATGACGCGTGGGGCGGTCGCTTCCCGGGGAACCTCTTCATCCCGAGGTTGTTCATCATCCATGAGTTCGTCTTCCCGGCGCTGATAGTCGGGTTGCTCACCGCGCACCTGATGATCCTGTGGCGCCAGAAGCACACCGACTTCCCCGGTGCCGGTAAGACCGAGACCAACATCAAGGGAAGCCGGATCTGGCCGCAGTACACCTTCAAGGCCGCCGGCCTGGCGATGATTGTTTCAGGCGTCATCTTCGGGCTGGCCGGGCTCGTCCAGATCAACCCGGTGTGGCTCTACGGCCCGTACAACCCGTACACGGTGTCGGCAGGTGCGCAGCCCGACTGGTACCTCGGCTGGCTCGACGGCGGCGTGAGGTTGTGGCCGCACTGGGAGTTCAGGTCGTTCGGGCACGAAATCGCCAACCCGGTGTTCCCCGGTTTGGTGGTGCCCGGCATCGTCTTCACCGTCATGTACCTGTGGCCGTGGATCGACAAGAAGATCTACAACGACTACGGAGCGCACAACCTCCTTGACCGTCCCCGCGACAAGCCGTTCCGTACGGGCGTCGGCGTCGCGGCGATCATGTTCTTCCTGGACTTGACCCTCGCCTGCGCGACGGACCTGCTCGCCAACGACACCCACATCGCGTTCGAGCGTCTCATCGAGATCCTGCAGTACGGGGTGTTCGTCGGGCCGATCGCCGGGTTCGCCATCGCCTACAAGGCCTGCAAGGCGCTGCAGCGCTCCGACGCGCATCCGATCCAGAGGCCCGTCGGCGGCATCATCGTCCGCGACGCCGCCGGCGCCTACCACACCCTCGGGGACATCCACGCGGCCCACAACGGGCACGGTGATCATGCCGGGGAGGACGCGCCCGCTCGGGGCAACGGGCACGCGGTTGAGGCGGGCACCGACGAGCCTGTCGAGCCTGTTATCGGGTCGTAGAACCCCGGAAGGGCCCGGCGGAGCGGATGGCTAGTGGTCCTGCCGGCTCGACGGAAGCCAGCGGAAACGGCGATCCAGGTAGGACAGTGACTCCTCGTTGCCGGCATCGATCGCCTCGGCGTCGGTGCCGAGCGGGTCGTCAGCCCCTTCCTGGGGGGCATCCATCAGGTCGGCGAGTTTCTGGATCTCGCTTGCGACGGGAACGGTGCGGGAGTGCAGCTCTCCCAGGATGGCCGAGATGAGCTGGGCAGTCGTGGCGCGAAGGGTGGCAAGCTCCTCGCGGGTGCGGGAGAGCTCAGCTTGGAGATCAACCAGGCGTAACTCGGTCCTCCAGCCCCCACCATCGGTATGAAACATCCCGCCTTGGTACAGAACAGCTTCAGACATATTCCCCAGACTCACCGACGCTCCACGCACCAATCCCAGGGTACGCACAACAGCCCAACAACGGTGCCGCGCCCAGACGTCAGCGAACTGAATAAGGTGCCCGAGCATGGCTGATCCGCTTTCCCCGTGCGGCCTGGATAAATTCACCGAAGTCGCCGCGGGCCACGTAGGGCCCGACAAGGTCCCTCGGCTTGGACGACCGCGTCGACAAGTGGCTTCCCGAGCTTGCGGACCGCCGTGTGCTTCGCAGCCCCGCCGGCCCCCTCGACGACACCGCCCGATCCTGACACCTGGATCGCCGCCTTGGGCTCGCTACCGCTGTTAGGCCAGCCGGGCGAGAAATGGATGTACAACACCGGAGCCTCGGTTCTCGGAGTCTTGGCTTCCCGGGCCACCGGTTTGTCCTTCCCCGAGGTCCTGCGCACTCGACACCCCTGCGGTTCACGAGGACCTGCAGGACGCCGCCTACGCCGCCATTTCGGGCGACCCTGAATAACCGCTACTCGGTGCGCGAGTGGCGCAGTGAAGCCTCCTCGGCGGCGCGAGCCTCGGCTGCTTCTACGGCGGCGGTTTCGGCATCGGACTCGGTCATGTACCCGAAGATGGCACCGAAGAAGATCGTCAACCCGATGATCGCGTACCAGAGGCCCCAGACGAGGCCGACGCTGGCGACCACCATGCCGAGACCCATGCCTGCCGGCCAAATGGAGGCGTTCGGGAAGTAGGCGATTTCCCCCTCCCCGTCGGCGTGAGTGGCGTCGAAGCGGTCCTCAGGCCGCGGGATCCGCCGGCGCCGGAAGTACTGCAGCAGCAGGAACCCGAACAGCATGAAGTAGGCGGCGAAACCGAACACCAGCATCACGACGCCGGCTGCCTCGGTCGGGTGGTTCTTGTACGCGACGTAGATCACACCGGTGGCACCCAGGAAGATGGATGCGCCGAGGATGGTCCTCCATTCGACTTTCACTAGTGACCGACCTTCGTGAGCATGTCAGGGTGGTTGGCGTCCCAGACCGGGCGCTCCGAGCGGATCGGGGGCAGGGCCTCGAAGTTGTGCTCCGGCGGCGGCGAGGAGCAGGCCCACTCGAGGGTCTGACCGTCCCAGGGATTGTCGCCGGCGAGCTCCCCGTGGCGGTAGGAGTGGAAGAAGTTCCACACGCTTATCAGCACACCGAAGCCAGCGATGTACGCACCCAAGCTCGACAGGAGGTTCAGGAAGTTCCAGCCGAGGTGGCCGTCGTAGGTCTCGATACGGCGGGGCATCCCCCGCAGGCCGAGGTCGTGCTGGGGGAAGAACGTCAGGTTGAACCCGATGAACAGGATCACGAAGCTCAGCACGCCGAGCCGCTCGTCCAGCTTGCGGCCGGTCATCTTCGGATACCAGTAGTAGATCCCCGCGAAACCGGCGAATGCCGAGCCGCCGAACATCACGTAGTGGAAGTGGGCGACGACGAAGTAGGTGTTGTGCAGCTGGAAGTCGAGCACCGGCTGGGCGAGGATGACGCCGGTGATACCTCCGAAGAGGAAGCAGGCCAAGAACCCCAGGCAGAACAACGTGGCGGTGTTGACGACCAGGGTCCCCCGCCACATCGTGCCGAGCCAGTTGAAGAACTTGATCCCGGTCGGGACGGCGATCAAGAGCGAAAGGGCAGCGAAGAACGGGAGCAGCACCGCCCCCGTCGTGTACATGTGGTGCGCCCACACACCCATCGACAGGGCGCCGATCGACAGGGTCGCGCCGACCATGCCCTTGTAGCCGAAAACCGGCTTCTTGGAATTCGTCGCCAGCACCTCGGTGACGATGCCGAAGTACGGCAGGGCGAGGATGTACACCTCCGGGTGGCCGAAGAACCAGAACAGGTTCTGCCACAGGATCGGTTGGCCCCCGTGGGTCGGGTCGTAGAAGTGGGTGTTCAGGTGCCTGTCGAGCCACAGCAGCGCGAAGGCTGCGGTGAGCACGGGGAAGGCCAGCAGGATGAGGAACATCGTCACCAGCTGGTTCCACACGAATATGGGCATTCGGAACATCACCATTCCGGGCGCGCGCAAGGTGAAGATCGTCGTGATGATGTTGACCGCGGTGAAGATCCCGGAGAAGCCGGTCAAGGCGATACCGACTATCCACATGTCCGCGCCTGGGCCGGGTGAGTGGATGGCCTCGGTGATGGGTGCGTAGCCGAACCAGCCGAAGTTGGCAGCGCCATTGTTGGTCAAGAAGCCGCCGGCGAGCATGAGGAAGCCGCCGAGGTAGAGCCAGTAGGAGAGGTTGTTGAAGCGGGGGAACGCCATGTCCGGCGCCCCGATCATCAGGGGCACGAAGTAGTTGCCGAGACCGGCGAACGCGAACGGGCCCAGGAAGACGAACAGCATGATCGTGCCGTGCATCGTGAACAACTGGTTGAACACGTTCTCGGTCACGAAGTGGTTGTCGGGCTTGATCAGCTGGGTGCGGATCCCCTCGGCCAGGCCGCCGGCGAAAAGGAACCCGATGAACGACGTGACCAGGTAGTTGAGGCCGATCTGCTTGTGGTCGGTGCTGGTGATGTACTTGACAAGCCCGTGGGGCCGAGGCCCGGGGACGATCTCCATCAGCGCCGGCTCTTCGAGCCGGGGCGGCTGTTCGGAGGGACGATCCTGGATCAGGGTCATACTTGCCTCTCGGTCGACAGGGAGGTCGGGCAACTGTTCGGCGGGAGCGTGGTTTGGTTCGACTGGCCGGCGGTCGACACCGAGCACGGAGCCTGGCTGGCATACCAGGCGTCGTAGGCGTCCTTGGGCATCACCCGGACCATGAACCGCATATAGGCGTGGTACTGGCCGCAGATGTTGTTGCACTGGCCCTCGAAGGTGCCAGTTCGCGTGACGTTGAAGTCGGCGGTGTTGTCGATGCCGGGGATCAGGTCACGGTTGAAGAGGAACTCCTTGACGTAGAAGGTGTGGACCACGTCCTCGCTGACGAAGTGAAGCTGTACCGTCTCACCGGCGGGCATGTACAGCACCGGCAGGTTGGCCTCGGAGTTGATGTCCAGAGCGTTGGCGACTGTGCCGACCTCCTGGTGGCCGTTCGGGTAGATGAAGCGCCAGCCCCACTGGAACCCGTCGACGGTGATCTTGACCGCCGGGGTCTTGGAGACTGCGTTCACCTTGTTCTCCGCGTTGTACATGAACCCGAACACGACTGCCACGATCAGGAGGGGGATGATCGTGTAGGCAGCCTCGATGGGGATGTGGTACTGGAACTGGGAGGCCTGACGGCTGCTGCCCGGGCGGTGGCGGTACCGCAACACACACCAGAAGATGCCAAATAGCACGATGAGCCCTATGGGCACCGCAAACCAGTACGTGGTGTGCCACAGCTGCCGGGTCCATTGGTCCTGGGTGGTCACGCCGTGGGGGGAACCGAGGTCGGTGCCCAGCAGTCGGGTCGCTAGATCCATAACTTCGCCTAACAATAAGCAGGCGGGCGCGACGGCACCAACCCGGCCGATACCCCGGTGACGTGCGGTTCCGCCCGATTGCCGGACACCGCCGTGAGCATCTATTCTGGTGAGCCGGTCCCACGCGCCCTGGCGCGGGGACGCCACGTCTTTTTCCCCTGCAGAAACCTCGAGGACGACCCGACAGTGCGCACTTTCACGCCCAAGCCCTCCGACATCCAGCGAGTCTGGTACGAGGTCGACGCCGAAGGCGCGGTCCTCGGGCGGCTCGCCACGGAGGTCGCCCGGGTCCTTCGAGGCAAGCACAAGCCGATCTTCGCCCCTCACGTCGACACCGGCGACCACGTGATCGTGGGGAACGCCAGCAAGGTCGTCATGACGGCGGGCAAGTCGGAGAAGAAGGTGCACTACCGCCACTCGGGCTACCCCGGCGGGCTCAGTTCCCGCACCTACGCCGACATGCTCGCCAAGGACCCGGAGGGCACCTTCCGCCTCGCCGTCAAGGGGATGCTCCCAAAGGGCCCCCTCGGACGCCACATGCTGCGCAAGCTGAAGGTGTACGCCGGCCCGTCGCACCCCCACGCCGCCCAGGGCCCCCAGCCACTTCCCGTCGACCCACGCGCTCGCCGGGCCTCCTGAGGAAAGTCGAAACCGCCGTGCCGAAGCCGCTCATCCAGTCCACCGGACGCCGCAAGGCTGCTGTAGCGCGGGTGCGCCTGCGTCCCGGCACCGGGGTCGTGACAGTCAACCGCCGCCCGCTGGAGGAGTACTTCCCGTCGGCGACGCACCGGATGCTCATCACTGAGCCGCTGCGAGTGGTCGAGAAGGCGGAGTCCTACGACGTCGACTGCACGCTCGACGGCGGCGGAGTGTCCGGCCAGGCCGGCGCCCTGCGACTCGGGATCGCACGGGCGATCGCCGGGGTCGAGACCGACCTCCGTGCCCCGCTGAAGCGGGCCGGGTTCCTCACCCGCGACGCCCGGGAGAAGGAGTCCAAGAAGTACGGCCTCAAGAAGGCCCGCAAGGCGCCGCAGTACTCGAAACGCTGAGCGCCCGTGTCGTTGCGCTTCGGCACGGACGGGGTCCGCGGGGCGGCGGGCTCCGAGTTGTCGCCGGAGTTGGTGCTCGCTCTAGGGCGCGCCGCGGCGGCGGTCCTCGGAGGTAGCGAGTTCGTAGTCGGTCGGGATACGCGGCTGTCCGGACCGATGCTCCAGGCAGCCCTGTCGGCGGGCATCGCGGCGGAGGGCCTGGACGTCGTGGACATCGGGGTCGCCCCGACACCCGCCGTCGCCGCCGTCGCCGCCGCCCGGGGCGTTGCTGCGGCGGTGATATCCGCCTCGCACAACCCCTACCACGACAACGGCATCAAGCTTCTGGCACCCGGCGGCCTCAAGCTCAACGACGACGAGGAGCAGCAGATCGAGCGCGCCGTCGCCGCCCGGTCAGCGGTTGCATCCGGCGCACCGCCGGCGATCGGGCGACTGCGCTCTGACGACGAAGCGATCCCGTGGTACTGCCGGCGGGTGGTCGACTCGCTAGGAGGGCGCAGGGTGGACGGGATCCGGGTGGTGGTCGACTGCGCCAATGGAGCCGCTACTCCCACCGCCGAGCGCATACTGGCTCAGGCGGGGGCGGACGTCGTGCATGTGATCGCCGCGCAACCGGACGGAACCAACATCAACGAGCGTTGCGGGTCGACGGACCCGTCGTTGCTGGCCGAGTCGGTGAGGGCTCACGGGGCCGATGTGGGCTTGGCGCTCGACGGGGACGCAGACCGGGTGCTCGCGGTGGACGAGCACGGCGAAATCGTCGACGGGGACAGGTTGCTTGCGATGTTCGCCGTCGATCTCCGTGAGCGGGACCGGTTGGCGGGTAACACGCTGGTGGTTACCGTGATGTCGAACCTCGGCTTGCAGAAGGCGATGGAGGACGCCGGAGTACGCGTGCACCGCACGGCGGTGGGCGACCGCAACGTGCTCGAGGCTCTCGACGGCAATGGTTGGTCTCTCGGCGGTGAACAGTCGGGTCACATCATCTTCCGCGAGCTCGCCACCACCGGCGACGGTGTGCTGTCGGGCCTGCTTCTGCTGGACCTGCTGAGGCGGTCGGGGCGCAAGCTCTCGGAGTTGGCAGCGGAGTCGATGGTCAGCATGCCGCAGGTGTTGCGCAACGTGGAGATCCCGCCGGGCTCGCCTCCGATTTCGGACTCGGCGCGGTTGTCGAACGAGATCCGTGCGGTAGAGGACGAGCTCGGAACGGGAGGCCGGGTGGTCCTGAGGGCGTCGGGCACCGAGCCGCTCGTCAGGGTCATGGTCGAGGCGCAGACTGAGCACGCTGCGGCATCCGCTGCCCAGCGCCTGGTCGACGCGGTCGAGGAGGCGGCACGAGGTTGAAGCCTCGCCGCAGTTCGGCGGTCAGGGCGTCATCGGTTGCCGTGGCGCTCTCCGCCGCCCTCACGTTGGCGTCATGTTCGAGCGGTCCGGCCCACAACGCGGCGCGTACCACCACGACAGCAGCGCGAAGCACCACAAGCCCGACAGCGGGCACGTCGACCACGGGGGCCGCGTCCACGACCGCGCCCGCGGCTGGGGCGGGATTCTGCGGCTTCCTGCAGACCTCGCAGGCGCACTACTCCCACGTCGTCTGGATCTGGATGGAGAACCACCCGTTCCAGTCGGTGATCGGCTCGCCGTCAGCGCCCTTCGAGAACCAGGTGGCGGCGCAATGCGGGTTGGCGACCAACTATCACAACGTCACCCACCCGAGCCTTCCCAACTACATCGCGGCCACATCGGGGCTGGGGCGGAGCGAGCTGGGCCGCTTCTCGTCGGACTGCGACCCGAGCCCGTCCTGCACTGCCTCGCCGGGAACGGCGAGCATCTTCTCGCAGGCGCCGAGCTGGCGGGCCTACGAAGAGTCGATGCCTGCCCCTTGCACCAAAGGCAGTTCGGACGACTACGCGGCCAGGCACAACCCGCCCGTGTACTACCCGTCGCTCGCGCCGGCGTGCGGCTCCGACGACGTGGCGATCGGCAACCTCTACCACGACCTCAGCGCCGGGACGTTGCCGGCGTTCGCGTTCGTCACGCCGAACCTCATCGACGACACCCACAACGGGAGCGTGGCTGACGGTGACAACTGGCTGCGTACGGCGATCCACGCGATCACAACCAGCCAGCAGTACAGGAGCGGGACGGTGGCGGTGTTCGTGGTGTGGGACGAAGGCGAGGGAGGAAGCGTGTCGGACTGCGCGACCAACACAACCGACGTCGGGTGCCACGTGCCGGCGCTGGTCCTGAGTGCCAGCACGCGGCCGGGGACCGCCAACGGCGGTCTCTTCAACCACTACTCGCTGCTCCGTACCGCCGAGGACCTTCTGGGCCTGCCGGCGCTCGGCCAAGCGGCCAGCGCATCGAGCATGGCGCCCGCGTTCGGCCTTTCGGGCTAGTCGTCAGCCGATACCCATTGCGTCGCTGTTGTCGACCCCCGGGACCGACCGAAGCTTCACCTCGCGCATCAAGAAGGACAACAGAAAAGCGAGCACCGCTACCGGCAGCGCGTACATGAACGCCTGGTCCATGCCGTGAGTAAACGACTCGCCGGTTCCCTTCACCAGCCCGTACAGCTTCACGTAGTGCGGGCCGTTGGTCTTCTCCTGCAGTATCAGGACCGCCCCGAGAACGGCTGCACCGATCGCGCCGCCGAGGGTCCGGAAGAACGTCACCGACGCGGTGCCGGTTCCCATGAACTCGAAGGGGATCGAGTTCTGCACCGCCAGGATCAGCACCTGCATGAAGAGCCCGAGGCCCATACCGACCATGAGCAGCATGCCCGCGAGCGCCCACGCGTCGGTCGAGGTCGTGATGGTGGTCATGATCCCGATCGCGGCGGCGAGGATGGCGGTACCCGAGACCACGAACCACTTGTACCGACCGATACGCGAGATCAGTCGCCCCGAAATGATCGACGTGCTGAGCATCCCGACCATCATCGGAAGCATCCGCATGCCCGACATCGTCGGGCTCACGCCCCGAACAGTCTGGAAATAGAGAGGCAGGAAGATCAACGACCCGAACATCACCGATCCGGTCACGAAACCGAGCACGTTCGCGACTGTGAAGACACGGTCCTTGAACAGCTGGAGCGGGATGATCGGTTCGGGCGCCTTGGACTCCCACCAGCCGAAGGCGGCTATCAGCAGGATGCCGACTATCCCGAAGGCCATCGACGAGGTGGTCAACTTGGCCTTGCTGCCTGCATCCTGAACGCCGACGAGGAACAGCGACACGCCGCCCACGATCAGTAGCGCACCGAGGATGTCCACCTTCGAGCTCCGTGTCACAGGGTCGAGGTGCAGGAACCGGTTGACGACAAGCAGCGCGACGGCCCCGATCGGCAGGTTCACGTAGAAGACCCAACGCCATGACGCCTGGTCGACCAGGAAGCCCCCGATGAGGGGGCCAATGACGCTTGAAACGCCGAACACTGCTCCGAAGTAGCCCTGGTACCGTCCGCGATCGCGCGGCGCGATCACGTCGCCGATGATCGCCATAGCGAGCGTCATCAGCCCGCCGGCGCCGACGCCCTGAACGCCGCGGAAGATGATCAGCTCGTACATGTTCTGCGACAGGCCGGAGAGCGCGCTGCCGATCAAGAAGATGACTATCGCCACCTGGAAGATCCTCTTGCGCCCGAACTGATCGCTGATCTTGCCGTACAGGGGAGTGCTTGCAGTGGAGGTGAGAAGGTAGGCGGTGACGACCCAGCTGTAGAGGTCGAGACGGTGGAAGTCGCGGCTGATAGTGGTCAGCGCGGTCGACACGATCGTCTGGTCGAGGCTGGCCAGAAGGAGACCGAGCATGAGCCCGGACATGATCAAGAGAATCTGGCGGTGCGAGTAGCCCGGCGCAGCCTCGGGCCGTGCTTGGGTGACCGTCAACGCCGGCCCCTCGCGGTTCCCCCGCGGCGCGGTGGCGCGGCGAGCCCGCCGGCTAGCTGCGCGAATGCCTCCTCTATCAGAGCGGCCAGCGACGCCTCACCGTGCTTGGCGCTCCAGCGGAAATAGGCGACCCTGCAGGCGCTGCAGGCCGCGGCCACGACGACGCCCGGGTAGAGGTCGGCTTCCGGGTCGAGCCCGGTGCGCTCGGCGACCGCAGAGACCAGAGCCCGCTCGATCTGCTCGAAGCTCGCCGCGACGCTGGACATCAGGTGGGGGTCGCTGCGGATCAGGTCGAAGCGCCGGAGACGCTCTTCGTCATCGACCGTGCGGCGTGCCGCGTCCTCTTCGAGCACCGCCTGCAGAGCGGTGAGCGGGTGCTCGCCGGCGGGACGCGCCAGGAGGGCCAGCCGTATCGCCTCCGGGCGATCAGGGTCGTGGTCGACGATCGCCTCCTCCTTCGAGGCGAAGTAGGACCAGAAGGTTCGCGGCGCCACGCCCGCTCGCTCGCTGATCGCGTCCACCGTCGCCCCGGAGAGGCCGTGCTTCTCGACGAGGTCGATCGCGGCGAGGTGGATCGCTCTCTTCGTGGCTTGCTTCTTGCGTTCCCGGTGCGAGGGCGCCAGCTCCATCGTGGACACCCGGACAAGGTACCGCAAAAAACTGCACGCTGTGCAAAAACGCACAGCGTGCAGTTTAAGGCGGGGTGGCGGTATGGCGGGATGGAGACGGGAGGGCAGGCCCTGGGGAGCCGCCCCCTACCAGTACCCTTGAGCGTCATGTGCGGGATCGTCGCCGTCCTCGCCCGGTCGTCGAGCCGTCCCGCGCCGGACCCCGAGGTGGTTCTGTCAGTGCTGGAGCAGGCTGCGGGCGCGCTGGCATCGGTCGATATCTCCGGCGGCGACATCACGGCGGTCGAGGAGGTCACGCGGAGTCTGCGGGAGGTCGACTCCTCGCTGCGTTCGACGCCCGGCCTGAGGAGCCTGCTGTCGTCTCCGGGCCTCATCGACGCTGTCGACGGTCTCGCGGAGCGGATCGGGATGCGCACACGGGAGCTCGAAGCCGCCCTCGACGGCGCGTCGGTGAACTTCGAGCCGAGCGATCAGGAGCGGGTCAACTCGGCCCTGGTCGGCCTGAAGGATGCCTGGTGGTCAATAAGCAACGACCGGCTCGGCGCCGCCCGAGCCGTCGCCGACCTGATCGCCGAGCTCGACGGACCGCCGCAGAACCTTGACGGCTGGTGGGCGATCCAGGTCGCGCTCGCGTCGATCGACAGGCTCGAAGTCAGGGGTCGTGACTCCGCCGGGGTGCAGGTGCTGGTGGCCGGCCACGGTCTGGACCTCGAGGACCCAGGCGTGCGCCTCGCCGTCGAGTCCAGGTCGGCGGACTCGCTTTTCACGTCCGGCTCGTTGAGAGTGGTGCAGGACAGCCTCGCCTTCGTGTACAAGGCTGCGGCAGAGATCGGTGAGCTCGGGGACAACGTCAGGGCCATACGCGCAGCCATACGCGGCG
This sequence comes from Acidimicrobiales bacterium, assembly GCA_035533095.1. Classification (NCBI taxonomy): domain Bacteria; kingdom Bacillati; phylum Actinomycetota; class Acidimicrobiia; order Acidimicrobiales; species Acidimicrobiales bacterium. Next base: position 73,793 of record DATLUM010000094.1, read on the forward strand.
ACAGGCTGCTTGCGGCCGCGATCAGCGCGCCCGGGGCACGGGTGACGGTACTCGGGCACACCCGCTGGGCGAGCGTCGGCATCATCTCGCAGCCCAACGCCCACCCGGTCAACTCCGAGGAGCTCGACCGGCCGGGTAACCCGTACGTGGCGGCTGTGCTCAACGGCGACGTGGACAATCACGCGGACCTCAGGGTGACCGACTCGGTGTGCGTCGCGCCCGAGGTGACGACCGACGCGAAAGTGATCCCGGTCCTATTCGCCAGGGCGATATCCGCCGGCGCGGGCATTGACGCCGGCTTCCGCTCGACGGTGGGACGATTCGACGGGTCGGTGGCGATCGCAGCATCGGTGGCCTCGGAGCCGGACTCGCTGCACCTGGCGCTCTGCGGGTCGGGGCAGTCGCTCTACGTCGGGCTGGCCGAGGACGCCTACGTGATCGCGAGCGAACCCTACGGGCTGGTCGAGGAGACGGATCGCTACGTCCGCATGGACGGGGAGTCATCTCGCGGGCAGGTGGTCGTCCTCGGCCGTTCCGAGGCGGGCCGCATCGGGGGTATGAGGCGCTACCGATACGACGGCCGGGAGCTGCCGGTATCGGAGGCCGACGTGACCGTCGCCGAGATCACCACCCGGGACGTCGACCGTGGCGGATTCCAGCACTTCTTGTTGAAAGAGCTGACGGAGGCCCCGGCTTCGTTCCGCAAGACCCTCCGGGGACGGATCGCGACCGGCCCGGACGGGAAGCTGTGCGTCCGGCTAGGCCCGGTGACGATGCCGCCAGAGTTGGCGGACGCCTTGGCAGACGGGCGAATCGACAGGATCGTCGTCGTCGGGCAGGGAACCGCCGCGGTCGCCGGTCAGGCCGTCGCTGCCGCGATCTCGCGGTGCCTCCCGGGGATGCCGGTCTCGGCCCAACCGGCGACGGAGCTGTCCGGTTTCGGGCTTCAGGACGACATGAGCCGAACGGTCGTCATAGCGATCAGCCAGTCGGGGACCACGACAGACACCAACCGCACGGTCGACCTGGCGCGGACGCGCGGCGCACACGTCGTGTGCGTGGTGAATCGGCGCAACAGCGATCTCGTCTCCAAGTCGCACGGCGTGTTGTACACGTCAGATGGGCGTGACGTGGAGATGAGCGTTGCATCGACCAAGGCCTTCTACGCGCAGGTCGCGGCGGGCTGGTTGCTCGCAGGCGCATTCGCACAGGCGGCCGGCGTTGCCGGCGACGGTCTTGCCCCGGTCCTGGAGAGCCTCAGGGACCTGCCGTCGGCGATGGAGAAGGTGCTGGCGAGGCGCGAGGACATCGGTCGCATAGCGGCGTCGGTGGCGCCTCCGCGCCGTTACTGGGCCGTGGTGGGGAGCGGGCCCGACAGGATCGCAGCAGCCGAGGTCCGTATCAAGCTCTCGGAGCTCTGCTACCGGTCCATCTCCAGCGACGCCACCGAGGACAAGAAACACATCGACCTCTCGTGCGAGCCGATGATCCTGGTATGCGCGCCAGGGCTGCGCGGCTCCAATGCGGACGACGTCGCGAAGGAGGTTGCGATCTACCAGGCGCACAAGGCCGCTCCTGTGGTGGTGGTCGCCGACGGCGAAGCCAAACGCTTCGAGGCTTTCGCGCGCGACCTGATCACGGTGCCGAAGGTGGACCCGAACCTGTCATTCGTGCTGGCGGCGATGGCGGGCCATATCTTCGGGTACGAGGCGGCCCTTTCGATCGACGGCCAGGCACGCCCGCTGCGCGCCGCGCGCGCCGCGATCGAGCATGCCATCGAGAAGATGCCGGCCGGACATGAAGACCGGCTTCTCGATCGGCTCGCCGCGGAGTTGGAGCAGGCCGTGCAGCCGTTCATGCGGGGTCTTCGTGACGGCAGCTACAACGGCAACCTCGAGGCCTCCACCGCCGTGCGTCTCGTGTCGCTGCTTCGTTATGCGACAGGGCTGCTGCCGCTCGAGGGTTACGAGCACGAGACAGGGAAGATCGGCACACCCGAAGCGTTGGTGTCGGACCTGCTCGACGCGCTGAACGCCGGCGTGGACGAGCTCACCCGTCCGGTCGACGCAATCAAACACCAGGCCAAGACCGTCACCGTCGGCATCTCGCGAAGCGAGGACGCCCTGTTCGGTGTCCCCCTGGTGAAGGCAACGCTGTCCGCCGGCGCCGCACCCGACACCCTCGGCTACCGCGCCCTGCGCACGCTCGGGGCTCTCGACGAGGCTGTCGAAGAGGTGCTCGGCTACACCCGGTACCGGGTGGAGTGGAGGGCGCCGGTCGCCCCAACCGCGTCGGTGATCGACCAGGGCGGCATAGCAACGAGCCTGCCCTCGCGCACGGCGACGGATCCCCGGTTGCGAGGCACCAAGCACCGCGCCGCTGAGGAGCGGGAGGTCACCGTCGCGCGGGGCGCCAGCGACGGCAGGACCGTCATCCTCATCCCGGAGGTAAAGGGCGCCCAGGTGACCGGCATGACCCTGCTGCATGTCCGGTTCGCCGACGTGCTCCCGGCCGATGCGGCAAAGCGGGTCCTTTCCGGATACCGCACCCGCTACTCCGCGCTCGCTGACGCCGTCACCGAGACAGAGCCGGCGTTCGACGACGAGCGTCTCGGACACGAGCCGATCGTCGATCTGCTCACCGAACCTGTGTACGCGCTGGCGGCGAGATGGAGAGGCTCGGGAGTCGCTTGAAGGCGCGAACCTCTCTGAGTGGAGCGCTCGTGGGAATTGGCATCGACTCGGTAGATCTCCCGCGCTTCGCTGCCGTCTTGAAGCGCCGGCCGTCGATTGCCGGCCGCGTGTTCACCCCTGGGGAGCAGGCGTTCGCGAACCGCCTCGCGAACCCCGTGCCGTCTCTCGCGGCCCGCTTCGCGGCCAAGGAAGCCGCCATGAAGGCGCTCGGGGTGGGCCTCGGGTCGATCGACTGGACCGACGTGGAAGTGGTCCGCAACGCCGGCGAGGCACCGTTCCTGTCGGTAACCGGCCGAGCAGCCGTGCTGGCCGAGGCCATGGGAGTGTCGGGGTGGCAGGTCTCGTTGACCCACACGGACACGGTCGCGTCCGCCGTAGTGGCAGCGCTGACGTGATACCGGTCCTCACGCCGACCGAGATGTCCGGCGTCGACCGATCGGCGCCCGAACCGGTCGGGGTGCTCGTAGAAAGAGCCGGCTTTGCGGTGGCCCGCGCCGCCCGCACTCTCATGGCCGGCACCTACGGGCGGCGGGTGGTCGTCGTCGCGGGACCCGGAAACAACGGAGCCGACGGACGGGTCGCAGCCCGCGTCCTGTCCCGGTGGGGCGCGTCCGTGGAGGTTCTCGACGCCGTCGGCGCCGCCCGGATGAAGATCCTGCCCGGATGCGATCTGGTCGTCGACGCCGCGTTCGGAACCGGTCTGAGCCGCGCCTACTCGCCACCTGATCCGGGGGGAGCGCGCGTCATGGCAGTTGACATTCCGTCGGGCCTGTCCGGCCTCACCGGGAAGGCTGTGGGCGACGGCGGGGCCGTCGCCGCCGACGCGACGGTCACCTTCGCGGCTTACAAGCCGGGCCTGCTCCTCGGGCGGGGACCGGAGCTGGCCGGCGAGGTCCAGATCGCCGGCCTCGGGCTCGGTGCCCTCGCAGCCTCGTCGGCGAACGCCTGGCTGGTCACCGACGATGACATCGCCGCTTCGCTGTTGCCGCGCCCTCGCGAAACGCACAAGTGGAAATCCGCTGTGCAGGTGATCGCGGGATCGCCGGGGATGCCGGGCGCCGCCGTGCTGGTCGCGACGTCGGCGATGCGCGCCGGCGCCGGTTACGCGCTGGTCGGAGTTCCCGCAGGACCCCCGGGCGGTGGGCTGCCCCCTGGCGAGTACGTCGCCAGCGGCCTGCCGGCGCAGGGTTGGGCATCCGAAGCCGCGAAGTCGAGCGAGCGCGTGCAGGCACTGGTCGTCGGGCCCGGTCTCGGGGGCGCTCGCGTCGAGGTAGCACAGCTGCTCCGAGCCACCTCCGTGCCTGCGGTGGTGGACGCCGACGGCCTCACGGGTGTCGGCAGCCTGGACGAGGTCCGGGAAGTGACCGCATCCCGGGCCGCGGCAATCGTGCTGACGCCCCACGAGGGGGAGTACAGCCGGCTGCGCGGGCGGGCGGTGCCGGACGACCGTCTCGAAGACGTCCGAGATGCGGCGCGCTCCAGCGGGGCGGTGGTGCTGCTCAAGGGATCCACGACCGTCGTTGCGTCGCCGGACGGCCGGGTTCTGATCGCGGCCGCCGGGTCGTCACGGCTCGCAACCGCGGGAACCGGCGACGTCCTGTCGGGTGTCATCGGAGCTTTCATCGCGAGAGGGCTTCCGGCATTCGAGGCGGCTGCCTACGCGGCGCACTGTCACGGGAGGGCGGCTTCGCTCGGGTCGCCAGAGGGGCTGGTCGCGTCCGACCTGCCGCGGCTGGTGTCGTTCTGGCTGTCGGGGGTCGTGAGGCAATGACCTCGACGATGGAGACCGAAGTCGCCGCTGGGCGCCTTCGGCCCACCTGGGCCGAGATCGACCTCGGGGCCATCCGCCAGAACGCTTCTCTTCTGTCGCGCGTTGCCGCCCCCGCGCAGCTTTGCGCTGTCGTCAAGGCCGGAGGGTACGGGCACGGGGCCGCTGACGCCGCGAGGGCTGCTCTCGACGGCGGCGCCAGCTGGCTCGCCGTGGCGTTGGTCGAGGAGGGGATGGAGCTACGCGCGGCGGGGATCGACGCACCGATCCTGCTGCTGTCCGAACCGGTAGCCGTTGCGATGCCCGAGGTCGTCGCGTCACGGTTGACCCCTACCGTCTACACGCGTGAAGGTCTCAACGCGCTGACCGCGGCCGCCGCATCACGTCGCGGTACCGGTGCGGGCGCGTCGCCGGAGGGTCTTCCGGTCCACGTGAAGGTCGACACCGGAATGCACCGCGTCGGTGCGGCGCCGGCGGAGGCTGTGGAGCTGGCGGCGTCGGTGGCGTCCACGCGGGGGCTCAGGCTCGAGGGGTTCTGGACCCACCTTGCCGTGTCGGACGAGCTCGAGAACCCCTACACCGGGGCGCAACTCGACCGGTTCGACGGCGCCTGTGGCCGGTTGCATCAACGCGGGGTCGAACCCCCGCTTCTCCACGCGGCGAACTCGGCGGCCGCGCTGTGGCACCCGCGCAGCCGGTACGGGATGGTCCGATGCGGTATCTCGCTGTACGGGTTGGCGCCGGCTGGTGAGCTCGCCGGCCGCGAACCGGCCACCGGCTTGAGGCCGGCGATGGCCCTCAAGGCGCGGGTGTCGTACGTCAAGGAGGTCGCCGCCGGCGAGCGGCTCTCCTACGGTCTGCGCTACCGCCTCGACCGCGACTCGGTCATCGCTACCGTCCCGGTCGGTTACGCGGACGGCGTGACCCGGATGCTGTCGGCGAAGGGAGGGCAGGTTCTCGTCGGCGGTCGGCGATGCCCCGTCGCGGGGACGGTGACGATGGACCAGATCCTCGTTGACTGCGGGCCGGGAGCGACTGTCCGACGTGGCGACGAGGTGGTGCTGCTCGGTTCGCAGGGTGACCAGGCGATCACCGCGTGGGAGTGGGCGGAGAGGGTGGGGACGATCGCGTACGAGGTCGTGTGCGGGGTGAGCGGCAGGGTCCCCAGGTTGTATCTCGGCGGATGAGCGAGTCCGGTGTTGCCGGCGCCGGCGGCGGGATCACCGACGTCGCCGGGGTTCGGGTGGGGCACTGGAGCGATCCGGTTGCGGTCACGGGATGCACGGTCGTGTTGCTCCCGGCGGCGACGGTGGCATCTGGAGAGGTGAGGGGTGGGGCGCCGGGAACCCGCGAGTGGGCTCTGCTCGACCCCAGGCGGACGGTCCCAGGCGTGAACGCCGTGGTCCTCACCGGCGGGTCGGCTTTCGGGCTGGCGGCTTGCGACGGCGTCATGCGGTGGTGCGAGGAGCGGGGTATCGGGTTTCCCGCGCCCGCGGGACCTGTGCCGATCGTGGTCGGGATGGTGATCTACGACCTCGCCGTCGGCGATCCGTCGGTCCGCCCGGGGGCCGCCGACGGCTACGCAGCGTGCGTCGCGGCGCAGACCGGCGGTCCCGGCGCCGCCCTTAGAGGAAGAATCGGGGCGGGAACGGGAGCGACGATCGCCAAGTGGCGGGGCAGCGAAGCTGCCCGCCCCGGCGGGATCGGTTCGGCCGTCACGCGCGACGGTGACCTCGTGGTCGCGGCGCTGATGGTCGTCAACGGACTAGGGGAGCCACGCCGTGCCAGGAGCGAAGGACCGAGGGTGCCCAGCGGAGGGGCCGGAATCGGCCACCGCGAAGCCACAACGATCGGCGTCGTCGTCACGAACGCGGCGATCGACAAGCCTGCCTGCAGGTTGGTAGCCGAATCGGCACACGACGGGTTGGCTCGCGCCCTCGAGCCGGCTCACACCGCCGCTGACGGCGACGCGATCGTCGCGGCAGCGACCGGGTCGGTCCCGGCTCGCGTCGAAGCGGTGCGAGCCATGGCGGCTTGGGTCGTCGAGGAGGCGATCCTCGACGCCTGTCCTCCTTAGTAAGGATCCCTCAGCACGACGGTCCCGGCCATCTTGTCGTGCAGGGTCTGGTTCTCCCGGTCCCACAGGGGCCAGAGGACGTCGAGGACCCACGGGATGAAGAAGAGGATCACCAGCACGAACTCCGCCGCCCAGCGCCCGAGCGCCTTGCCCCCGCTGATGGGACCGCCGGTGCGCGAGTCGACCACACGTGTGCGCACGGCCATGTTGCCGACCGTCTGGCCGCGCCGGCTGAGCATCAAGGTGATGTACGCCGCGTCGAGGATGAGCGAAAGGAGCGGGCCGCCCACAGAACCGCCAGCGATCCGCAGGATGTAGTTGGGGATGATGAGGACGAGCCCGTCGATGATCGTGGCGCCGACTCGCAGCCACCAGCCGGCGAGTGTTCCGCCGGGCGTCCCGCCGTAAACGCCGGGTGGCTCGTAGCCGGCGCCCGGGGTGCCGTACGCGCCGGGGGGCTGCTGCCAGGCCGGCGGAGGAGGTGGGTAGCCGCCGCTCGGAGGGGGCTGCTGCCAGGAAGGTGGCGGGGGAGGGTAACCGCCGCCGGGCGGCGGAGGCGGTTCCTCTCCTGAACCGGATCCGGCCCAAGGGTCTTGGGGCGGGGGGGTAGTGCTCACGTCGCGCTGCCTCCTTGCCGGGAACGAAGATCCCGCTCCCGTCCTCGCGCGCGACGGTAGTCAACCGTCGTCACGGGGGCGGGGATCAATGACCCGCCGGTACCATGGCCCTCCGTGCCCGGCCTCGCTGATCTGGAGTTGATCGCCTCGTCGTGTACCAAATGCCCGCTCGCCGGCGGCCGTACCACGGTCGTCTTCGGCGAAGGCGATCCCCGTGCGTCGCTGATGGTCGTGGGCGAAGGCCCCGGCCGCGACGAGGATCTTCAGGGCAGGCCCTTCGTCGGCAGGTCCGGCCAGCTGCTCGACCGTCTCCTGGCCGAGGAGATGGGGCTGGACCGCAAGCAGGTCTACATCGCCAACGTCGTCAAGTGCCGGCCGCCCGGAAACCGTGATCCGGAGCCTGCGGAGATCGACGCGTGCAGGCCGTTCCTCGAGCAGCAGGTCGACCTCATCGACCCGAAGCTCGTACTGACGCTCGGCAACTTCGCGACGAGGGTGCTGCTGGGCACCAAGGAAGGGATCACCAAACTGCGCGGCCGCTCGTACCCCTACCGCAGGGGGATGCTCGTGCCCACATTCCATCCGGCAGCGGCCCTGAGAGGAGGTGGTGAGGTCCTCTCGCAGATGCGAGCGGACTTCGTGCGTGCCCACCAGTTCCTCGTGCCCGCATGATCACCGTCGTCACGTGTGGCCCTGCCGGCACGCAGGCGGTCGCAGGCGCGGTCGCAGAACTGGCGCGACCCGGCGACGTCATCCTCCTCGACGGCGACCTCGGCGCGGGCAAGACCACGTTCACGCAGGGGTTCGCGCGCCGGTTGGGTGTATCGGAGACGGTGACCAGTCCCACCTTCACCCTGGTGCGGAGCTACCCGACGAACGCAGGGTTCGACCTCTACCACGCGGACCTGTACCGGCTCGAGCATCTGTCCGAGGTGATCGATCTCGCTCTGCCGGAGGTTCTCGAGGATGGCGGCGTAGCGGTCGTCGAATGGGGAGAAAGAGGCAGCCCCGCGCTGGACCCCGCGCACCTGAGCATTCAGATCTCCCACGACGAAGGAGGGGAAGAGGCGAGGCGGCTGAGCATCGTCAACCACGGCGGGGCCTGGGATGACCGATGGAACCAACTCGAGGAAGCCCTCAAGTGCTGACACTTGCGATAGCGACAGCCACCGAACAAGTCGGCGTCGCGATCGGCCGCGCCGGCGGACCAGTCTCTTCTCTGCACCTGCAACAGGGGCGGAGGCACGGGGAGGTGCTGGCGCCGGCGATCCAGTCGTTGATGAGGTTGTCGCATACGACACTGCGTGAGGTGGAGCTGATCGCAGTCGACACCGGGCCGGGTCTGTTCACCGGGCTGCGCGTCGGTGTGGCGACTGCGAAGGCTCTGGCGAGCGCGCTCGGCGTTCCGGTTGCCGCTTGCTCCTCGCTGGAGCTCCTCGCCGCGCCTCACGCGGCTGCCGGCCTGGCAGTCGTGTCGGTGGTCGACGCGCGGCGCGGCGAGGTGTTCTGGCAGTCCTTCCATCCCGAACCTGTCGGCGATGCTCAGGTCACGCCGCCAGAGGTGCTGGTTGCAGCGTTAGAAGACGCCGGTGGGCCGGTGATTGTCGCGGGGGATGGGGCGCGCCGTTACGCGCCTCTGCTCGAACAGGTTGAGGGCGTGGCAATCGCCGGGCCCGAGCACGACCACCCCTCGGCCGCAGTCCTGGTGGAGCTAGCAGCCACCCGGCCCGGTCTTTCTCCTGAGAAGATCACACCCGAGTACATGCGCGGCGCCGACGTTCGCATCGGATGGGAGCAGCGCGATGCCTGATCCCGTTGAGCCGGTGCCGCTCTCGGTCCACCTGGTTCCGCTGCGGCGGCGGCACCTGCGGTCCGTGTTGAAGATCGAGGGTCAGGTCTACCCGAGACCGTGGACTCTGACGTTGTTCATGAGCGAACTCAACCTGCGGACGTCGCGCTTTTACATCGCCGCGCGTGTTGGCTCGTCCGTGGTGGGTTACGCCGGGCTGATGTACGCCGCCGATGAGGCGCACATCACCAACATCGCCGTCGACCCCGCGTGGCAACGACATCACATCGGCAGCCGCCTCCTCCTCAACCTCGCCCGCAGCGCGCCGCGCTTCGGAGCCAGGCACCTCACGCTCGAGGTGCGCGTGTCGAACGCTGCGGCGCAGGCTCTCTACGGTCGTTTCGGCTTCCGCACCGAGGGGCTGCGCAAGAACTACTACGCCGAATCCAACGAGGACGCGCTCATCATGTGGGCACACGACGTCGACTCGCCCGAGTACGTGGAGCGCCTCGACGAGATCGAGGCCGGCATCGCCGGCGAGACGGTCGACGACACAGAGGGGCTGCTGCGGCGATGATGATCCTGGCGATCGAGACGTCGTGCGACGAGACCGCGGCCGCGGTCGTCGAGGATGGTCGGGTCGTGCGCAGTTCGGTCGTATCGAGCCAGGTCGATCTGCACGCCCGCTTCGGCGGCGTGGTGCCCGAGGTCGCGGGCCGCGCGCACGTCGACCTGCTGACGCCGGTAGTCGACGAGGCACTCGCGCAGGCCGGCGTGAGCGGCGCGGACCTCGATGCGGTGGGAGCGACGATCGGGCCGGGGTTGATCGGGTCGTTGCTGGTGGGCGTGAGCGCGGCGAAGGCCTACTCGATGGCATGGGAGGTGCCGTTCGTCGGGGTCAATCACCTCGAGGGCCACCTCCACGCCGCGTTCCTCGAGGACCCTTCGATGGCACTGCCGGCGGTGGTGCTGCTCGTGTCCGGCGGCCACACCATGCTCGTGCACATGATCGGCGGAGGCCGGTACCGGTTGCTCGGCCAGACGATCGACGACGCGGCGGGGGAGGCGTTCGACAAGGTGGCGCGCTTCCTCGGGCTGGGCTACCCGGGAGGGCCGGCGATCGACCGGCTGTCGGCGTCGGGCGATCCGTCGGCGGTGGCCTTCCCGCGGGGCCTGCGGGGCGAGGGGTTCGACTTCTCGTTCAGCGGGTTGAAGACCTCGGTCGTGCGCTACGTGCGTGCGCACCCGGAGGTGGGGACGGCGGATGTGGCGGCGTCGTTTCAGGAGGCGGTGGTCGACGTGCTGGTGGAGAAGACCCGCCGGGCGGCGGCCTCGGTGGACGCCCGGTCTATATGCATAGGCGGTGGCGTGGCGGCGAACTCGGCGCTGCGGGAGCGGGTCGTCGCGGCTGCCGCCGAGGACGGGCGGGCGGCGTTCATTCCCAGCCGGGCGATGTGCACGGACAACGCCGCCATGGTCGGGGCGACGGCCTGGTACCGGCTCGGGCTGGACGGGCCCACCCCCCTCGATGCCCCGGCGGACCCCAACCTCCGCCTGACCTTCGAGGACTGACGGCCGGGTTTGACGACTCTGTTTGAACTAGAGCCGGGCGGCCGGTATCCTTAGCACTCGTCACCTGAGAGTGCTAACAGCCAACGGAGGCACAAAGAAATGAGTCTGCAGCCGCTCGACGATCGCATTGTCGTCCGCCCGAGCGAGGCGGAGGAGAAGACCGCCTCGGGGCTGGTCATACCCGACACCGCCAAGGAGAAGCCCCAGCAGGGTGAGGTTCTCGCGGTCGGTCCCGGCCGCCGGGCCGAGAACACCGGCGAGCTGATCCCCCTCGACATCGCCGTGGGCGACAAGGTCGTCTACTCCAAGTACGGCGGGACGGAGATCACCGTGGACGGGGAGGACCTCCTCATCCTCACCAGCCGCGACGTACTGGCAAAGGTGAAGTAGGCAGTGCCCAAGCAGCTCAAATTCGACGAGAGCGCACGTCGCGGCCTTGAGGCCGGGGTCAACAAGCTGGCCGACACGGTCAAGGTCACCCTGGGTCCCAAGGGCCGCAACGTGGTGATCGAGAAGAAGTTCGGCGCCCCGACCATCACCAACGACGGCGTGACCATCGCCCGCGAGGTGGAGCTCGAGGACGCCTTCGAGAACATGGGTGCCCAGCTGGTCAAGGAAGTCGCGACGAAGACCAACGACGTCGCCGGTGACGGAACGACCACCGCCACCGTCCTGGCCCAGGCGCTTGTACGAGAGGGCCTTCGCAACGTGGCGGCCGGCGCCAGCCCGACCGCTCTCAAGCGGGGCATGGAGAAGGCTGTCGCTGCGGTGGTCGAGGCCATCAAGGGCCAGGCGAAGGAGATAGACGACAAGAGCGAGATCGCCCAGGTTGCCTCCATCTCCGCCGCCGACGCCTCCATCGGAGAAGTGCTCGCCGACGCCATCGACAAGGTCGGCAAGGACGGCGTGGTCACCGTCGAGGAGTCCAACACCTTCGGATTGGAGCTCGACTTCACCGAAGGTATGCAGTTCGACAAGGGCTACCTGTCGCCGTACTTCGTCACCGATCCCGAGCGCCAGGAAGCCGTTCTCGACGAGCCGTACATCCTGATCGCCAACTCGAAGATCAGCGCCGTGCACGACCTGGTGCCGGTTCTCGAGCGGGTCATGCAGGGCGGCAAGCCGTTGCTGATCATCGCGGAGGATGTCGAGGGTGAGGCCCTCGCCACCCTGGTGGTCAACAAGATCCGCGGCACCTTCACCTCGGTCGCGGTCAAGGCCCCCGGCTTCGGCGACCGCCGCAAGGCGATGCTCGGCGACATGGCGACCCTCACCGGAGGCCAGGTCATCTCCGAGGAGGTCGGCCTCAAGCTCGAGAACACGACCCTCGACCTGCTCGGCCGGGCCCGCAAGGTCGTGGTCGACAAGGACAACACGACCATCGTGGAGGGCGCCGGCACCGAGGCCGACGTCAAGGGCCGGATCGCTCAGATCAAGCGCGAGATCGACGAGACCGACTCCGACTGGGACCGCGAGAAGCTGCAGGAGCGGCTGGCCAAGCTCTCCGGTGGTGTTGCAGTGGTCAAGGTCGGTGCGGCGACCGAGGTCGAGCTCAAGGAGAAGAAGCACCGCATCGAGGACGCGCTGTCCGCGACGCGGGCGGCCATCGAGGAGGGGATCGTTCCCGGTGGCGGCACCGCCCTGCTCCGCAGCCGCGGCGCCGTCGACAACGTGGTGTCCAGCCTGACCGGCGACGAGGCGACCGGCGCGACGATCGTGCGCAAGGCGCTCGAGGAGCCGCTCAAGTGGATCGCCTTCAACGCCGGCCTCGAGGGCTCGGTGATCATCCAGCAGGCAGAGCACGAGACCGGGAACACGGGTCTCAACGCGCTGACCGGCGAATTCGTCGACCTGGTGAAGGCCGGCGTCATCGATCCCGCCAAGGTGACCCGCTCAGCGCTGCAGAACGCGGCTTCGATCGCCGGCCTGCTGCTGACGACCGAGGCGCTGGTCGCCGACAAGCCCGAGAAGGCGAACCCGGCCGCCGCCGCAGCGGCAGCCGCCGCCGGCGGGATGGGCGGCATGGGAGGGATGGGCTTCTAAAGCCCGCCAATCAGACGTACGGCAGAGGGCCCGGTCCGCATCGAGGATGCCGGATCGGGCTCTCGTCGCGCGGAAACGGGTGGCGGGCATGGGAGGGCCCGACGCCTCAGGCGGCGGGAGGGACCGCATGCCCGACAGGACCCGCCGCAGCGTCCCGTACATTGAAGGCCATGGAGAAGCCGCCGCCCGACCCCGCCAAGCTCCTCAACGCCTGGATGGAGTGGGAGCGCGGCGATAACCCGCCCGGCCGGGTGATGTCCAACCTTAAGACGGCTGGCATGCGGGAACTGCTCGAGGAACTCGCGGCCAAGGCGGCGCCGGCGGCCGAGCCAGCCGGCGATAGCGAACCACCGCCGGCGGAGGCCTGGACGCCCGTTGTCTGAGGCGCCGGCACCCGCGTCGCCGCCGTCGCCCGAGATGCGCGGCGGGCTGCAGATCATCCCGCGACCGGCCCGGACCAGACCCGGCCGCGGCTCCCCGTGGGGTCGCGCAGGTGCGAGCCGGCCCGGCAGGATCGCCGTCGCCGATGTCCGCCGCGCGCTGGGCGAAGCTCCGGCCCCGCCTCCGCTGCCCTCGACGCTGCCGGGCATCACCCTGCCGGTCATCCCCGGGGAGTTGCGCCGGCCGGCAGCCGTCCTGTGCGCCCTGTACGACGACGAGGACGGCCAGTGCGAGGTTGTGCTGACCCGGAGGTCGTCGAAGTTGAGGTCGCATGCGCATCAGGTGTCGTTTCCCGGGGGGAGGATCGACCCGGGCGAGGAGCCGGTGCAGGCCGCTCTGAGGGAGGCGCACGAGGAGGTCGGGATCGACCCGGCGACCGTCGAGGTGTTCGGCGAGCTGTCGAAGCTGCAAACCGTGTCGAACCCGGTGCCCATCACCCCCTTCGTCGGGCAGCTCCCGGGCAGGCCTCAACTCCGCCCCAACCCGGCTGAGGTCGAAAGGGCGTTCTCGGTCCGGCTCGTCGAGCTCACCTTGCCGGAGGTCTACCGCGAGGAGCTCTGGATGTTCCCGGACGGGGTGGAGCGCCCGATGAGCTTCTTCGAGCTCGTCGGCGACACCGTCTGGGGCGCCACCGCACGGATGCTCACCGAGCTGCTCGACCTGATAATGGGATAAGTAACCCGGAACCGCTACCGTCGGCACAAGCCCAACCGGTACCGTTTATATGAGATGTTTTGCCCCCGCTGTGGAACGGTAGCGGCAGGACAGCCGCCCACACAGTGCGCTCGGTGCGGCGGCGGTCTCGCACGCCCCGAGAACACCGACCACCCCGAACCGCCGGTGCCCAGGGCGCCCACCCTTCGGGGCGAGATGGCGCAGAGGGCAGCCGGAGTCACCCCGCAGGTCCTCGCCCGGCCCAAGCCCCGGCCGGCGTGGACCCCGCCGCACCCCCCGCCGCCGGCGCCCCCGTCGAGCGGCGGCAACCCGGCGCCCGTGCCGCCGGAGAACTGGCCGCCGCCGCCGGCGCAGTGGGAACCCGCGGGACCGGGTCGCTGGGCGCCTCCTCCTCCTCCGGGACCCGCGACCAGCCAGCCCTCACCCGCACCGAGCTCGTCGAGGAACTGGACCGGGACCGCCGCGCTGCGCAGCCGCATCTCGAACACGTTGCCGTGGCAGCAGCGCACATCCACCCAGGAGCCGCCCCCCACCTATTTCTGGCAGTCGCTCGCCTGCCTGTTCCTCTTTCTGCCCACTGCCGCGGTGGCGGTCGGGTACTCGTTCCTGGTGTCCCGCCGCGAGCAGGCCGGGGACCGGACAGGGGCCGCGAAGGCCAGCAGGCTGGCGAGAACCTGGTGCCTCGCGTCGCTGGCGTCTTTCACCGTGCTGATACTCGCTGCCGCCGCGGGGATGCCGGTCTGAGCCGCCGCCCCGGCCACTAGGCTGGTGCGCAACACAGGGACGCGCACGAGGGAGATGAGGTGGCCGAGGTAGAGATCGGACGGGGCAAGTCAGGGCGGCGGGCGTACGGGTTCGACGACATCGCCATCGTGCCGAGCCGGCGGACCCGGGATCCCGAGGACGTCGACATCAGCTGGGAGATAGACGCCTACCGCTTCGAGTTGCCGCTGATGGCATCGGCGATGGACGGCGTGGTGAGCCCGGCGACGGCTATCGAGATCGGCCGCCTGGGCGGTGTCGGCGTGCTGAACCTCGAAGGGCTTTGGACCCGCTACGAGGACCCCGAGACGCTGTTCGAGGAGATCGCCCAGCTCGACACGGAGAAGGCGACGGCCCGGATGCAGCAGATCTACACCGAGCCGATCAAGCCCGAGCTCGTCACACAGAGGATCAGGGAGATAAAAGACGCCGGCGTCGTGTCCTGTGCGTCGCTTACACCGCAGAGGACCGAGCAGTTCGCGAAGGCGTTGGTCGACGCCGAGCTGGACCTGTTTGTAATCCAGGGAACGGTCGTCTCGGCCGAGCACGTGTCGAAGACCGTGGAGCCGCTGAACCTCAAGCGTTTCATCCGCGAGTTCGACATCCCCGTGATCGTCGGCGGTTGCGCGTCGTATCAGGCGGCCCTGCACCTGATGCGCACCGGCGCAGTCGGCGTCCTGGTCGGTGTAGGCCCCGGCCACGCGTGCACGACCCGCGGAGTCCTCGGCATCGGTGTCCCGCAGGCGACTGCTATCGCCGATGCGCGTGCGGCTCGCGCGCAGCACCTGGACGAGACGGGTGTCTACGTTCAGGTGATCGCGGACGGAGGGATGGGCACCGGCGGTGACATCGCCAAGGCGATCGTTTGCGGCGCGGACGCCGTGATGATCGGTTCCCCCCTCGCCGCCGCTCTCGAGGCGCCGGGCAAGGGCTACCACTGGGGAATGGCGACGTTCCACCCGACGCTGCCCCGCGGCGCCCGGGTCAAGACCACGGTGCGCGGGACGTTGCAGGAGATCCTCGTCGGGCCCGCCCACGAAAACGACGGCCGCCTCAACCTCTTCGGCGCCCTCCGCACCTCCATGGCGACGTGCGGTTACGAGTCGGTCAAGGAGTTCCAGAAGGCCGAGGTGATGGTGGCGCCGGCGCTTCAGACCGAAGGCAAGAACCTGCAGCGCTCGCAGGGCGTCGGGATGGGCCACTAGCGCTTTGAGCTTCACTGGTTCGGGGCTTTCGTTGTCCGCCGACGGGCCCGTTCTCGTCGTCGACTTCGGGGCGCAGTACGCGCAGCTGATCGCGCGGCGCGTGCGCGAGGCTCACGTGTACAGCGAGATAGTCCCGCACACGATCACCGCCGCCGAGATCGTTGCACGCCGCCCTGCAGGTGTGATCCTGTCGGGCGGGCCCAAGTCGGTCAACGTCGACGGCGCGCCCTTGTTGGATCCGGGCGTGTACGACGCCGGCGTCCCGGTATTGGGCATCTGCTACGGCGCGCAACTGATCGCACGCCAGTTGGGGGGTGTCGTCGAGCGGACGGGCCGCGGCGAGTACGGGCGCACCGCGTTGAACGTCGCGTCGGACGGTCCGGCCCCCTCGGTTCTGTTCGCCGGCGTGCCGCCGGCGTTCGACGTGTGGATGAGCCACTTCGACGGGATCACGGCTGCGCCGGCGGGATTCCGCCCGACCGCCTCGACCGCCGACGTTCCTGTAGCCGCGCTGGAGGATCCTTCGCGTGGCATCTACGGCGTGCAGTTCCACCCCGAGGTGGTGCACACCCACGGCGGCCAGGAGATCCTCAAGGCGTTCCTCTACGACGTGTGCGGCTGCCGGCCGTCGTGGACGATGACATCGGTCATCGAGTCGTCCGTCGAGGCCGTAAGGGCGCAGGTCGGTGCGGAGCACGTCATATGCGGGCTGTCGGGCGGCGTCGACTCGGCAGTCGCCGCGGCGCTCGTGCACAAGGCGGTCGGTTCGCAGCTGACTTGCGTATTCGTCGACACGGGGTTGTTGCGAGCGGGCGAGGCTTCGCAAGTGGAGGCAACGTTCCGCGAGCAGTTCAACGTGGACCTGGTGCACGTGAAGGCGGGGGATCGTTTTCTGGCCGCGCTGGACGACGTGATCGACCCGGAGCGCAAGCGGAAGATCATCGGCGAGACATTCATCCGGGTCTTCGAGGAGGCGGCCGCGGACCTCGGCGACGCACGCTTTTTGGTCCAGGGAACCCTGTACCCGGACATCATCGAGTCGGGCACCAAGGACGCGGCGAAGATCAAGTCGCACCACAACGTCGGCGGGTTGCCCGACGACATGCAGTTCGAGCTGGTGGAGCCGCTGCGCAACCTGTTCAAGGACGAGGTGCGCGCCGTCGGCGAGGAGCTCGGGTTGCCCGAGGAGATCGTGTGGCGCCAGCCGTTCCCGGGACCCGGGTTGGCGGTGCGCATCGTCGGTGGGGTGACCGCCGAGCGGGTGGCGATACTCCAGGCGGCCGACGCGATCGTCACAGAGGAGATCCGCCGGGCCGGTCTGTACCGGGAGCTCTGGCAGAGCTTCGCCGTGCTGCCGGTGGTGCGCACCGTCGGGGTGATGGGCGACGAGCGCACCTACGCGTACCCCATCGTCATCCGGGCGGTCACCTCGGACGACGCCATGACCGCCGACTGGGCGCGGCTTCCATACGACGTGCTGGAACGGCTGTCGAGCCGGATCATCAACGAGGTTCCCGGCGTCAACCGCGTCGCCTTCGACATCACGTCCAAGCCACCCGGCACCATTGAATGGGAGTAGGCGGCCGGCGCGGTTGCCCGGCAGCCGGCCTGAAAGCCCGGGGTCATTGCACCCGCAACTGGGTAACTTAGGTATCCCCAGAGAACATTTAGGCTACCCACGAGGTCCGCAGGCCGGCGCCCGGCAGGCAGCTGGCGCCACCCGCTCGGGCCGGCGCCACCGGGCCGGCGACTAGCTGCGCCGGCCGCTCATGTTGGCGTTCGGCGCAGCCCGCTCGACCAGGTCCGGGATGACCGTCCCGAGCTCCGCCGGGTCCCAGCGCTCGCCCTTGTCGATCGCCGGACCGGCGGCCCAGCCCTCCGCGACGCTGATGTGCCCGCCGTGGACGTTGAACACCCGGCCAGTGATGCCGCGCGACTCGGGGCTGCCCAGCCAGACCACGAGCGGTGAGATGTTCGCCGGCGAGCCCGAGTCGAACTGGTCCGGCTGGCGCTCCTTCATGGCGGCGCCCATTCCCAGGTTCTCGGTCATGCGGGTGAGGGCGACGGGAGCGATCGCGTTCACGGTCACGCCGTAGCGCTCGAGCTCCATGGCAGCGATGATGCTGAACGACGCGATCCCCGCCTTGGCAGCCCCGTAGTTGGTCTGGCCCACGTTGCCGTAGATGCCCGAGGGGGAGGAGGTGTTGATGATGCGGGCGTCGTTGTCCTGGCCTGCCTTCGAGCGCTCCCGCCAGTACTCCGCGGCGACCTTGCTGGTTGCGAAGGTGCCGCGCAGGTGGACCTTGATGACCGCGTCCCACTCGTCGACGGTCATATTGACGAGCATCCGGTCGCGAAGGATGCCGGCGTTGTTGACGACGACGTCGAGGCCGCCGAACGTGTCGACGGCCGTCTTGATCAGCCGGGTGGCGCCTTCGAAGTCCGAGATGTCGTCCCCGTTGGCGACGGCCTCGCCCCCCATGGAGCGGATGGTTTCGACTACCTCGCCGGCGGGGCCTTCGGAGCTGCCGGTGCCGTCGACCTCGGCACCGAGGTCGTTGACGACAACCTTGGCGCCCTGGTGGGCGAACTCGAGCGCGTGCTCACGGCCGATTCCCCGGCCGGCGCCCGTGATTACGACAACCCGGTCCTGGCAGATCCCGATCATTTATTCCTCCGTGTATGCGTGCCGGGTAAGCCTGCCGTACCGGGTCCAGTCCACGCCAACGGCGGCCGGGTCACATGTAACCAGTACCGTGGATCGGGCAATGGTGATCGAGGAACCAACCACCGCCGGCGGGGCGGGGCCCTTCGACGGAGCCCCCTCCGCGCTGCTCGCCGGCCTGAATCCGGCGCAGGAGGCCGCGGTAACCCACCCGGAAGGGCCGCTGCTGATCGTCGCCGGCGCCGGCTCCGGCAAGACACGGGTGCTCACCCAGCGGGTCGCCTGGCTGATCGCTGAGAAGGGCGTCTCTCCTTACGAGATCCTGGCGATCACCTTCACGAACAAGGCGGCCGGCGAGATGCGTGAGCGGGTGCAGGCGCTCGTCGGCCCCGTGGCTCAGCGCATGTGGGTGTCCACGTTCCACTCGGCGTGCGTCCGGATACTGCGTCGCGACGCAGCCAGGCTCGGGTACAAGAGCAACTTCACCATCTACGACCAGGCCGACTCGGTTCGCCTCGTCGGATATGTGGTACGCGACCTCGGGCTCGACTCGAAGAAATTCGCACCCAGAGCGATCCACGCCTACATCTCGAATGCCAAGAACGAGCTCGTCGACTTCGAGACGTTCTCGGGCCAGGCCCGCACCCTCATGGAACGCAAGGTCGCGGAGGTCTACCGCGAGTACCAGCAGCGCCTTCTTGCGGCGAACGCCATGGACTTCGACGACCTGCTCCTCGTGACGGTCAGTCTTTTCCAGGCGTGCCCAGATGTGCTGGAGCACTACCGTCACCGCTTCCGCCACGTCCTGGTCGACGAGTACCAGGACACCAACCGGGCGCAAAACGAGCTCGTTCTCCTCCTCGCCGGCGAGCACCGCCAGGTCACCGTCGTCGGAGACTCGGACCAGTCCGTCTACGGCTGGCGCGGTGCGGACATCCGCAACATCCTGCAGTTCGAGGAGGCCTTCCCCGACGCGACCGTCGTCGTGCTCGAACAGAACTACCGCTCGACGCAGACGATCCTGGACGCGGCCAACGCGGTCATCGCCAACAACGCCATCCGCAAGCCGAAAGCTTTGTGGACCGAGCAGGTTGGCGGCGAGTTGGTGGTGCACTACCACGCGGAGGACGAGCACGACGAGGGGTCGTGGCTGGCTTCAGAGGTGACGCGGCTGCACCGCGCCGAGGGCGCCGGGGGTTACGCGTGGGGTGACATTGCCGTCTTCTACCGGGCGAACGCGCAGAGCCGCGCGGTCGAGGAGGAACTCGTACGGCGCGACATCCCGTACAAGGTCGTCGGAGGTACGCGCTTCTATGACCGCAAGGAGGTCAAGGATCTGCTCGCCTACCTGCGGGCGGTCGCCAACCCGGATGACGAGGTGTCGTTGAAGCGGATCGTCAACACTCCGAGGCGTGGTGTCGGCGACACCAGCGTCGACAGGATGGACAGGTGGGCGAAGGGGCACGGCGTCTCGTTTGCCGAGGCGCTCCCCCACGCCGAGGAGGCCGGAGTCAGCGGCAAGGCGCTCGGCGGGGTCCGCACGCTGCAGGAGCTGCTGGAAGAGCTGAGAGACGAAGCGCGTGGCGAGCCGAAGGCGACGCCCGCTCGGCTGCTCGAGGCGGTACTCGACCGCACCGGCTACCTCGCCGAGGTGATGGCGGAGAACACGGTCGAGGCGGCGGGGCGAGTCGAGAACATCGAGGAGCTGATCGGTGCCGCGGGGGAAGCCGACGACCTCGACGAGTTCCTCGAGCAGGTGAGCCTCGTCGCCGACGCGGACGAAGTGGACGGCGACGGGTCGAAGGTCACGCTGATGACGCTGCACACGGCGAAGGGACTCGAGTACCCGGTCGTGTTCCTGATCGGCATGGAAGAGGGGGTTTTCCCGCACCTGCGGTCGCTGGGCGAGCCCGACGAACTCGAGGAGGAGCGCCGGCTCGCGTACGTGGGCATCACCCGTGCACGCGAGAGGCTGTACCTGTCGAACGCTTGGTGCAGGACGCTCTGGGGGCAGACGCAGTACAACCCTCCCAGCAGGTTCATAAAAGAGATTCCCGAGGTGCTGCTACATGCAGCGGAAGGGGGCAGGCGATCCGCGGTCAGAGCGGGCGCCGGCGGGCTGCGGACCCGGGACCAGATAGTCGAGGCGGCGATGCGGCGCGCCAAGGCGGGCCCGGTGCACGGCAGCGGCGCGGATCAGCTCGGGCTGCGCGCCGGCGAGACGGTGGTCCACGCCAAGTGGGGCGAGGGTGTGGTGATCTCGGTCCGTGGTGAAGGCGACAAGGCGGAGGCGAAGGTGCGGTTCCCGTCGGTGGGGGAGAAGCACCTGGCGCTGTCGTTGGCCCCGCTCAAGAGGGCCTGAAGGGGTTCTGCGAACCTCTTCAGGGTCCGGCCGTGCTGCAGAGCACCCCACAGGGGACGGCGAATGCCGGCGCCGGAGCCACCGGCACGTTGATGTGCGAAGGGGTCGCGCCGCCTCGCTGCACCTGGTAGACGCCGCCGACGAGACCGGTTGTCTGCACCGCCGTAGGTCCGAGGTGCGGGGAGTCGCCTGTCGTGAGGGTGACACGCAGTGCCCAGCCGGCCGGGATCTCGGCGAACGTCGGGAACACGGCGATGTCGTAGCGGGTGACCTGGCCCGGCGTCACCGGCTCGCTAGACGCCTGGGTGAAGGGGTGGACGGGCATCAGCAGGTTGCCGTTGCCATCGGTCCACGTCTTGCCGGGGTCCAGCTTGCGGAAGGATCCCAGCAGCGCCCCGGAGGTCAACGGCACGGACTGGCCGGTTGGCGATACCTCCTCGATCGTGGCGACGAACTCCGTGTCCTTGGTGGTGGACGTGGCGTAGACGGTCGCGTCGATCGGCCCGCCGATCACCTCATCGTGCGTGAACGGCGCGGTCGTGTAGGTCAGCGCACCGGGGCCTGCTTCGAGGGTGGCGTCGTTGGTGTCGCACGGGTTGGTGGTGTGGAGTGCTTGGGCCGCGAGCGCGAGGAAACCTCCGCTCCACTGGTCGGATTGCACGCTGCACGGGCTCGTTGCGGAGGTCCACACGACCGGGTCTGCGCCGGCGGTGTTCGGCGCGGTGGAGCTGAGAACGCCGTCGTTCGTCGAAGTCTGCGCCGTGCCGGTGCGGCCAGGTCCGAAGTAGTAGGTGGAGGTGGACGCCTCCTGCAGAGGCCAGTCGGCGGTGTCGATCCACTTGCCGGAGTGGAGCTGCTCGAGATGGAGCGGCGTGGTCGTGGTGGCGAGCGGCGTCTGCTCGCCGCGCAACCAGGTGTCGAACCATTCCAGTTCGATCGCAGCAAGGTTGACTCCGGTGCCCGTTGTGACGTGCTGCCACGGTCCCATCATCAGCTGGTACCTCGGCGTGGCGGGCTGGCCGGCGAGCATCGCAGCATCTGCGGGCCGGCCGCTGGCGAGGTTCTGGAGAGCTGCGTAGTTCTGGAGCTCACCCTGCTGGAATAGGTCGTTCCAGCCGCCGACGAGGAAGGCGGGGATGTTGTCGCCCACGACATCCTGCAGGTAGGTCGCCGGACTGCGCGCCTGCCAGTAGCTGCCGTCGTAGGACTCGTCGCCCCCCGTCTCGACGTTGGCGAGAGTCGCGGCGTCGTAGCTGGCGAGCGCCTGGTTGTGTGCCACTTCGAGCGGGGCGAGATTCTGCAGCCCGCCGGCTATCGGTGCGGGCGAGGCCGACTGGCCGGACTCTGAGAGCGGTTCGAGGGCAGGATTGGCTGCGTTGAGTCCGGCGACGAGGGCGAGGTAGAACGCGCTGAACTCGATGTCGGGGATCCCGCCCTGGGTGACAGTGTCGGAGTAGATGTCGTGGCCGGAGATGATCGGGAACATGGCCTTGACCGGCGAGTTCTGAGGCAGGGCGCTCACGGTGAGGAACTGGTCGATGCCCATGTAGGACTCACCGAACAGCCCGACGTCGCCGCCGGAGTCCGGCAGGTGCGCTGCCCAGTTGACGAGGGTCGCGCCGTCAGTTGCCTGGACCGGGTCGAACAAGCCGAATGTTCCGCCCGAATCGCCCGTGCCGCGCACGTCGGCGATGACCACGATGTATCCCCGATCGACCAGGTAGGGGATGTCGGTGTTGGCGATGGACGCCCCGACCGACGAAGAGTTGCCGGGCGCGAACGACTCCTTGCCGTACGGCGTCTGCTGGAGGAGAACGGGAAACGAACCGGATGCCGCTTTACCGGTCGAGGGGTTTGTGGGGTAGTAGACGTCGGCACGGAGGACGGTGCCGTCGTGGGCCTTCACGGGCTGGTCGGTCTGGACTGCGTAGCCGAAGGTCGCCGCTTCCGGAACCCAGGCGCCGGAGTTCGACTCGGTCGCCCGGGCCACCGGTCCCGTGAGGGCGACTGTGATGAGCGCTGCAGCGCCCGCAGCCAGCCTTCGGAGATTTCTCTTGTGTCCGGCCACGACCTATTTGTTCGCCGCTGGGATGTCGGCGACCTGCGAGAGCGTCAGCAGTTGGCCGGCGGGGGGCCGCTGGCTCCCGGTAGCTCGTAGACCGAGCTGTTGGTCCCGGGGACCGTGGTGGCGGTGGTCGTCGACCCACCGGTAGATCCGGCCGTCGAGCCGGCCGATGAGGACGACTGGCCGCCGGTCCCGGAGGCAGCGGTGTAAGACGACCCGGTGATGACCTCGAGGTTGTAAGGGGTGGGGGTCAGGCTCGAGTCCTCGACCAGAGTGGCGCCTCCCGGCATCTTCGCTCCTACCTGCTGAGCGGCGGTCAGCGAGTCCGGCGCGTAGTGGATCTCGGTGGTGGAGTGGTTGTAGCCGGGCGACGCCGAGTCCACCTTGGTGTAGTAGCCGAGCCCCGAGAGCCACTGACTCATCTGCCCCGCCTGGCCGCCTACCCCGGTGCCGTTGGCGACCTCGATGTTCACCGAGGACGGGGCGACTGTGACCGACGGCATGTTGATCTTGGGGGTCTTGGACGCCGGTGCAGATGACGAGGGCTTGCCGGCCGGTGGCGGGGTGGTGCCGAACGCGTTGAAAGCCGCGATCGCTTCCTTCGCCTGCGGCTGCTGCAATCCGAGCACGTCCGCGCCGCCGGCCGTCACGTAGCTGTACGTCGGCAACGTGATGTTCGGTATCGCCGACGTGTTCATCGTGCGGAAGTCCTTGGCGAGGTCGAGCATCAGGCTGGTGCTGAACTTGCTGTCCACCGTGAGGTTCTTGGTGACACCGCCGATCACGTTGTTGAGCGCGATCGGGTTGGTGAACTCGCTCTCCGCCTTTTTGATCATCTTCTTGATGAAAGCTTGCTGGCGCTGGATTCGAGCGAGGTCACTGAGGCCCTCGGAGTGCCAGTAGCCGTCCAGCTTGTACTGGTAGTGGCGTGACCGGACGAACGCGAGTGCCTGGTCGCCGACGAGCGTGTAGCAACCGGGGGTCGGGATGTTGAGCAGCGAGTACGGGTCACGGGCGGGCGTCGGGAAGTAGAACTTGACGCCGCCAACGGCGTTGCTGATATCGCGGAAGGTGTCGAAGTTGATCTCGGCGTAGTGGTCGACCGGGATGCCGAGATCCTGGGTGATCGTCTGGACCAGCAGCGAGGCCCCTGTGTCGAACGCGGAGTTGATCCGGTTGGAACCGTGGCCGGGGATCGGCCCCCAGAGGTCGCGCGGTATCGACAGCATCATCAGCTGACGCGTTGACGGCACGACCCTGACGAGGATGATCGTGTCCGAACGTTGGCCCCCTACCTGCGAGGCGCCTCCGAACTGGGTGTTGTCACCGCCGGCCGCGATCGCGGCGCGGCTGTCGCTTCCCACTATCAGGAGCGTGAACGGCTTCCCGTTGCTGGTGTCGGTGCCCGTCAGCGTCGGGATGGTCTTGGTCTTGATCTGGCCGAAGCGCCACTGCACGTACCCGTAGGCGCCCGCCACCCCGACGACCGTCAGAGCGACGAGGACGTTGGCCAAGACAAGGACACGCCGCGGCCACCGCCTGGGCCTGATCAGCTCGCCGCCTGCGGCGAGGCGCGGCGGCAGAGACGGCGGTCGCCTTGTTTGGGGCGCGTGCCGCCCACGTCGTGGGCGCTCTCGCTGGCCCCAACTTTCATCGACGGGCGGCCGACGGTAGACGGTGCGGGGGGATTTGTCGTCGGAGGATCCGATGCCACGATTTTACCTGTGATGATGTCAGCGTTGGCTTCAGGGCGGCCCCACCAGGCGGGACTCGGGTTGGCCCGCCCAGGCGGTGACCTGCGATCATCGGTGTCGATGCAACGGCCCTACCGGGTGGTGGTCGCCAAGCCCGGACTCGACGGTCACGACCGAGGTGCACGCGTGATCGCCCGCGCCTTGCGCGAGGCCGGGTTCGAGGTCATCTACACGGGCCTGCACCAGACTCCGGAGCAGATCGCCGAGACCGTGATCCAAGAGGACGCCGACGCGGTCGGCCTGTCGATCCTGTCGGGGGCCCACATGACGCTGTTCCCCCGGATCATCGCCGAGTTGTCCGGCCGGGGAGCGGGCGATGTGCTCGTCTTCGCCGGCGGGATCATCCCGGCCACCGACATACAGCGGCTCGCCGAGGCGGGGGTGGCGCGGATATTCACGCCCGGTGCTCCCTTGGGCGACATCACAGGCTGGCTCGAGCAGGCCCTCGACGAGCGGGAGAAGAGCGTCACCTAGTCCGCGGCGCCCGGCCCCCCCTTTCCCCCCAATACCGAAATCAAACAGGAGCAAGAGTGGATCTCTTCGAGTACCAGGGCAAGCAGTACTTCGCCCGGTTCGGCATACCCGTCTCAGCCGGTGGCGTTGCCGACACGGTCGAGGAGGCCGTCGCCGCGGCGAACAAGGCCGGCTATCCGGTCGTCGTCAAGGCGCAGGTGCAGGTGGGTGGGCGCGGCAAGGCCGGCGGCGTGAA
Organism: Acidimicrobiales bacterium; assembly: GCA_035533095.1. Taxonomy (NCBI): domain Bacteria; kingdom Bacillati; phylum Actinomycetota; class Acidimicrobiia; order Acidimicrobiales; species Acidimicrobiales bacterium. The sequence goes on from DATLUM010000094.1 coordinate 98,990, forward strand.
GCTCGCCAACGACAAAGCCGAGGTCCGCACCCACGCCTCCAACATCCTCGGCCTGGACATCAAGGGCCACGTCGTCCGGAGGCTGTGGGTCGAGCACGCTTCGGACATCGCCAAGGAGTACTACGCCAGCTTCACTCTCGACCGCGGTGCGAAGAAGTACCTGGCGATGGTCTCGGCGAAGGGAGGCGTCGAGGTCGAGACGGTCGCAGAGGAGGACCCGACCGCGATAGCGCGCCTGTACATCGATCCGGCATCGGGTTTCAGCGAGGGTGCGGCCGCGAAGCTCGTCGAGGAAGCCGGACTTGATCCCGAGGCACGCGAAGGCGCGGCGAAGATCCTGGTCGACCTCTACCGCTGCTACGTCGAAGGCGACGCGGATCTCGTCGAGATCAACCCGCTCATCCTCACTCCTGAGGGGAAGGTGCACGCGCTCGACGCGAAGGTGACCCTCGACGACAACGCGTCGTTCCGCCATCCCGAGTGGGACGAGTTCCGCGACATCGACGAGTTCGACGAGCGTGAGCGGCTCGCCCGCAGCAAGGGTCTGCAGTACGTAGGGCTAGACGGCTACGTCGGCATCATCGCGAACGGGGCCGGTCTTGCGATGAGCACCTGCGACGTCGTCAACCAGGTCGGCGGATCCCCGGCGAACTTCCTCGACATCGGCGGCGGTGCCAACGCCGAGGTGATGGCCAACGCCCTGGAGGTGATCAGCTCGGACGCAAAGGTCCGGTCGATATTCGTAAACATCTTTGGAGGCATAACCCGGGGGGAGGAGGTCGCCACCGGAATCGTGCAGGCTCTGGGACGAGTAGAGATCAAAGCGCCGATGGTGATCCGCCTCGACGGGACCAACGCGGAGGAGGGCCGGCAGATACTGCAGTCCGTGCTCTCGGACACGGTGCTTTCGTCGCCGACGATGTTGGATGCGGCCCGCAAGGCCGTCGAGCTCGCGGGAGCTGTGCAATGAGTGTTTTTGTTGACGAGAAGACCAAGGTCGTGGTGCAGGGCCTCACGGGCGGGCAGGGCCGCTTTCACGGGTTGCGCAACAAGGCGTACGGGACGCAGGTAGTCGCCGGCGTCACCCCCGGAAAGGGTGGTCAGGACGTCGAGGGAATACCGGTCTTCGACACCGTGGCCGAAGCCGTTGCGGCCACGGGGGCGAACGCCTCGTTCGTATCGGTGCCGCCCAAGGGGGCGGCGGCAGCGATCCTCGAGGCTGCTGAAGCTGGCATCCCGTTCGTCGTGTGCATCACCGAGGGCATCCCGGCCCACGACGAGGCGCGCGTGTTCAACACGCTGGTCGAGTCGTATCCCGCTACGAGGCTCCTCGGGCCCAACTGCCCTGGGATCATCAGCCCCGGCAAGTGCAACATAGGGATCACCGCCGGCGAGATCGCGCTGCCCGGCGGCCCCGTGGGGATCGTCTCACGCTCGGGAACGTTGACCTACCAGGCGTTGTACGAACTGAAGCAGCTCGGCATCGGTGTAACTACTTGCGTCGGCATCGGCGGCGACCCGGTTCCCGGTACCAACTTCGTCGACTGCCTCGCAGCGTTCGAGTCCGATCCGGAGACGAAGGCGATCGCCATGTTCGGGGAGATCGGCGGCTCCGAAGAGGAGAAGGCAGCGGACTTCATCGCCAAGGAGGTCACGAAGCCCGTGGTGGCTTACATCGCCGGCGTCACTGCTCCTCCCGGCAAGAAGATGGGCCACGCCGGCGCCATCATCTCCGGGTCGAAAGGGACGGCTCAGGCGAAGATGGAAGCCCTCGCCGCTGCCGGCGTGCACGTCGTCCACAATCCGACCGAGGCCGGCGAGAAGATGGCGGAGATCGTCAAAGGTCTCTGATCTCTAGGAAGCTCTAAGCGGGGACTTCTCCGCGAGCAGCATCTTGAGATACTCACGGTCCGCTTTGCCGAGGCCACCCTGCGCCAGGCGCTCCCGGACCTCTTCGAACGTCATGGTCTTGCCGGCCTCGTACAAGGCCGGCGTGATGACGCGGTCGGTGATGCTCTCGTCCATTCGTTCCTTCTGGGCGTTCTTCTCGCCGACCTTCTTGGTGACCTTGGTCTGCTCGGAGAGAGTGTTGAGCTCCTTCAGGTACAGCGACGCCTTGTCCTTGGGCTGGGTGGCGACTATGAAGCGGCGCAACTTCTCGATGCTCGGGGTCAGGTCGGCGCCGAACTGACTGACAAGGAAGCCGCGGCCCCGGTCACCGCGCTCTTTGTAATTGACGAGGTTCTTGATCTCCCGTAACCGGCGCAGCTTCTCGGTCTTCTCGCTTGCCATCTGCCCGAGCTTGGCGAGCTTCAACGGTGCGGTGACGGCCTTCTTGACATAACCCCCGAACTTCTCGAAACCGCCCTTGATCTTGTCCCCGGTCGTCTGGTTGGCCTCCGCCTGCGCATTGGATTCCTGCTGGCGGGCGTACGTATCGAGATCCTGGTATGTCTCGTCCTTCTCGCCCCCCCCGAGCGATGCCAGGGCGTCGCCAACGGATTGGACCCCGTTGGCGAGCTTCATACGAGCCGTCTGCTGCTCGTCGTCCTGGCCGAGCTTGTCGAGCATCCGCTCGTGGATCTCCGCCATCGACAGCCGCTGTGCCTCCCCCAAGGGGATGCCGTAGGCCGCCAGCACATTCAGCACTCCCTTCTCGGGTTCGGTGAGCTTCTCGCCTCCGGCCAGTCTCTCGAGAGCCCTCTTCGCTGCGAGGATCACCGTGTCGACGGAGTAGCCGATGTCGGTCTTGATCAGCTTCTTGCCTGATCCTTCGACCTGGAGCGCGCCCTCCTTGCGGGCATCCTGGGTCTTCGATCGGTAGACATCCAATGCGACGAAGTTCGCGACCTTGTTGGCGATCGTGAGTGCTGATGCACCGCTGCGTATGGCGGCGGGGATGCCCATGCCGCCGGCGGTGGCGATCTCGGCGATGCTCGCCCCGATGCGGATTCCGTTCGCGGTCGCCCCCACGACTTCTGTGCTGATCTGGATCTTGTTCTCGACAGTGGTGCGTGTCAGCGCGAGCGCCAAGGGCTGGTTGCCTGCTTCCGAAGCGTCCTTTTCCGCGGCGGCCGTGTTGGCCAGGCGCTCCGTCGGCGGGTCGACCGCGATGACGTTGCCGACGTAGCCGGCGATCCCGGCAGCGATGGCGACGCCCGGGATGGCATTGGCGAAACCCGGGTCGTGCGAAAGCGTCTCGTTGAACTTGGTGATGACCTTCAGTGTGTTGCGAGCAGCGGTCACGGCTTGCTTGACGAGGCCGACCGACTGCAGAGCGATCTTGACGTTCGCGTCCTTGTCCAGCTTGTCGTTGTCACGGTCGTTGACGAGGCGAGCGATCTTGACCGCCTTGGAAAAGATGCCGCCGACGGCTTTCAGACCGCCACCGATGCTTCCCATGATCCCCTTGAACAGTGACTTCTGACCAGTGTTGAGCGTGTTCTTGTCCGCCTTGTTGCCGATCAGCGTGCCGGCCTTGGTTCCGATGCTCCCGACGGTGCCGACCACGCCGACCGCGGTCCCCGCGTCCCTCAGGTGGGAGTCGAACTTGCTCTCCATGTTCTTGCGGACCGACTTCTTGGCCTCCTCGCGCAGGCGCCACTTCTCGGCGTCGCTGACCCGGTCCACGCCGAGGGTTGCCTTCACCTCCTCCAGCTTCTTCTGGTAGGACTCGTCGATAGCGATCTTGGCGTCCATGGCCATCTCGAACAGCTTGCGCTGCAGGGCGCCGGGGCCTTTGAGGTCGGTGAGCTTCTGTTCCGCCTTGCGGATCCCCTCCTCGTTGTTCGACTCCTTGGCGGTTTCCAGCTCGGCGTTCGCAGCCTCGACCTCGCCCGAGATCAGACGCTCGGCGCGCCGCTGCATCTGGCGCTTGAAGGCGACGTCTTTCTCCAATTCGTCGACGATGTCCTTGGGGGACAGTTCCATCGGGTCGCCGACACCCGGCTTGAAGCCGAGCTCCTCCGAGCGCTTGGTCAGCGCCTCCGAGATCTTCGACTGCTTCTCGCCGCCCTCTGTGTTCCTGGTCTGGTCGATCTCCCTCTTCACCACGTCGAACTCGCTGAAGAGGGGGAGATACCGCTGGATGTCGGGTGGCGCCTGCGAGAAAGCGGTCTTGGCGGCCACTTCGGGAGACATCCCCTTGGAGATGAGCTTGTCCCTGAGGTCCAGCCAGCCTTGAACCTGGTCTTTGACCCTGCCCATCTCTGTGGTGCCCTCTTCCGAGGTCATGTGCTTGGCCTTGGTCTTCTCCCAGGTCTGCTTGGGAGGCTTGGGCTTCTTCTTGAAGAGGTCGCCGATCCCGCGCTGGAGTGCCAACGCGCCCGTCGTCGACGGGGCGTGGCCCGAGGAGATGAGCCCGGACACCGCCCGGTTGCCGGCGGTGCGCTGGAGTTGGAGTATGGGTTCGGCGTGAGAAACCTGAGGTCCGGGGTCTTTGGCCGACGCTCGGGTCGACTGAGTCGTCGTTGTCGGCGCTCCGACGGAGACCCTCGCGCGCTCTCGGCTCACCGCTTTATCCCCCCGCGGGCTCCTCCGCGTTCCTGTCCCTCGAGCCAGCTAAGCGAAGGCACCGCATACCCCCTGACGATGTCACCGACGAATGTAACTCCGTCGGGCTTTCCCGAACGGGCATTTCTACAGAGCGCGGGGGTTCAGCGGGCTCTGCGCTCCGCCGCGGCGACGGTGTTGCGCAGGAGCATCGCCACGGTGGTGACCCCGACGCCGCCAAGCCTCGGGGTGATCCATCCCGCAACCTCGGCGCACGATTCTTCCACGTCGGACAGGACGCGGCGCCCCTCCCAGCTCATGCCTCCCCCGATCACGCATGCTCCCGGACGGATCACGCCGGGGGTGATCATCGACGGGACACCGGCAGCGCCCACGACGATGTCGGCTCTTCGGGTGTACTCGGCCCAGTCCGGCACGCCCGTATGGACGGTGGTCACGGCGGCGTTGGCGCCGGGTTCCTTGAGCGACAGGAGCATCGACAGCGGCCGGCCGAGTGTCGGTCCTCGGCCGACGATCACCACGTTTCGCCCGGCGACGGGGACGTCGTAGTGGGAGAGCATCGCCGTGATGCCCAAGGGGGTGCAGGGCCGCGGGGCTTCGGTGTCGCCCAGTGCGAGCAGACCCAGGTTCGTCGGGTGGAGTCCGTCGGCATCCTTCCTTGGGTCGATCGCGGCGACCGCTTCGTTGAAGTCGAACCCGGGTGGGACGGGATGCTGGATCAGGTATCCGTCGACGCCCGGGTCCGAGTTCAGCTGCCGGACGGCCGCGAGCAGTTCGGACTGGGAAGCGTCTGCTGAGATGCGGACGTCCACGGACGTGATCCCGACGGCCTCGCACGCTTGGTGCTTCTTGGCCACGTAACCGGCGCTCGCCGGGTCGTCCCCGACCAGCACCGTGGCCAGGCCCACCGAACGACCCTCCGCGGCCAGCTTCTCCACCCTGTTCCGCACGTCCGCGATGATGGCGTCCGCGACGGGGGCACCGGACATGACTATGGCGCTCAATGCTGGAACTGCCTCTCCCCTGTGAAGACCATGACCAGGCCGTGCTCGTCCGCGGCGGCGACGACCTCCTCGTCACGCATCGAGCCACCAGGCTGGATCACAGCGGCGACGCCCGCCGCGGCGCACGCGTCGAGCCCGTCGCGGAATGGGAAGAAGGCATCGCTGGCGGCGGCACCTCCCTTTGCCCGTCCGGCGGCCCTGGCTGTGGCGATCTCACCCGGGGTGACCCGGTTCTGCTGGCCGCCGCCTATTCCGACAGCCATACCACCGGCGGCGAGGACGATCGCGTTGGACTTGACCCAGGCGCACACGCGCCATGCGAGCTCCATGTCACGCCAGTTGTCGTCCGTCGGTTGTGCCCGGGTGACGACCCTCCAGCTCTCTCGGGTCGCGGCGAACACATAGGGATCCTGCACCAGCCAGCCGCCGCTGATCTGGCGGACGTGCCATTGAACGTCGCCGGGCGGAGGAGCTGAAAGGACGCGCATGTTCTTGCGCTTCGCGGCGAACAGCTCCAGAGCGGCCTCTTCGTACGAGGGAGCGATGAGGACGTCGGCCTTGGCGTTGCCGACCATCTCGGCGGCGACCGCTTCGGTGACGGGCGACGTCAGCGCGACGATGCCACCGAACGCCGACATCGGGTCGCATTCGAAGGCCCGGTCGTAGGCGGTGAGCGGGTCCCCGGCGACGGCGGCCCCGCACGGATTGGCGTGCTTGACCACCACGGCGGCGGCCGTGTCGAGGTCGGCGAGCTGGTGGGCCAGGCGCCAAGCCGCGTCGGCGTCGTAGAGGTTCAAGTAGGAGAGGGCCATCCCTCCGTGCTGGACGACCTCGTCCCACCAGCTCGGGCGGCCCGTCTCGCGGTAGCGGGCCCCCCGCTGATGCGGGTTTTCTCCGTAGCGCAAAGGCTGCGCCTTCTCGAGCGATATGTGAACGGTCGACGGAAGGTCGTCGCCCGCTTCGTTCTCCGCGAACCAGTTGGCGATCGCCGCGTCGTAGGCGGCGGTGTGGGCGAACGCGGCAGCGGCCAGCCGCCGCCGGAGGCTTTCCGACACCGCACCGTCACGCCGCAGGTCGTCCAAGACTTCCTCGTAATAGGCGGGGTCGACGACAGAAGCGACGTGCGCCCAGTTCTTCGCCGCGGCCCTCACCATCGTCGGGCCCCCGACGTCGATGAGCTCGATCGAGGGTTTCGACCGGAAGGGGTACAGGTTGCACACGACCATACCGATCGGCTCTATGCCCTGTCCCTCGAGATCAGCGACGTGCTCCGGCTTGGAGAGGTCGGCGAGGATCCCGCCGTGCAGCCGCGGGTGGAGCGTCTTGACCCTCCCACCGAGCATCTCTGGTGCGTCGGTCACCGACTCGACGGTCGAGTGAGCGATCCCGGCGGCCTCCAGCGCCGCGGCCGTGCCGCCGCTTGCGATCAGCTGGTGGCCCAGAGCCACCAGGTCGCGGGCGAAGTCTGCGAGACCGGTCTTGTCGTACACGGACAGCAGGACCCTCATCGGGTGGCTCCATTGCTCGATTCGGTAGGCAGGTTCTGGAGGAAAAGACGGATCGTCTCGGGGTAGAGCCGTCGTTCGACGGACTTGATCCGCTCGTGGAGAGAATCCTCCGTATCGCCGGGCTCGACCCGAACCGCTTCTTGGGCGAGGATCGGGCCGGCATCGACCTCCTCTGTGGCGACGTGCACCGTGGTGCCGGTGACCTTCACGCCCGCCTCCAGCGCGTCTCGCACCGCGCGCCAACCCTTGAACGCCGGCAGGAGGGCGGGGTGCGTGTTGAGGATGCGCCCCGGATAGACGTCGAAGATGGGTCCGGCGAGGACCGTGCCGAAACCCGCCATCGCAACCACGTCGATCTGGTGTCTTTTCAGCGCGTCGACTATCCGGGCTGTGTATGCCTCCCTGTCGAAGTCGGGCCCGAAGCTTTCCCGGGCCACCACCTCGACTTCCACCCCGGCGTCGATCGCCAGGCGCTCAGCGGCGCAGTCGCGGTCCAGCACCACGAGGTCGACCGGCACGCCGGCCGCGAGGATCGCCGCCAGGATCGTGCCTGCCCCCGACGCCAGGACCCCGAGGCGGGGCGATCCGTCAATCACAAGATGACGCTAGCCGAAAGGCCGTAACCTTCTCGTATGGCACGCATCGCCGACCTGCTCGCCGCGGGCCGGACATATTCGTTCGAGTTCTTCCCCCCGAAGAACGACGCCGAGCACGCCCGGCTCGTGCAGACGCTGGCGGACCTCCAGCCGCTGCGGCCGTCGTTCGTCTCGGTCACCTACCGCGGTGGGCGGTCGTCGCGCCAGCGGACCCACGACCTGGTGGTCGGCATGCTCCGGACCACGACGCTCAACCCGATGGCGCATCTGATCTGCGTGGCGCACACCCGTCTCGAGCTTGCCGAGATTCTCGTCGAGTTCCGCAAGGCCGGGGTGGAGAACCTCATGGCGCTGGGCGGGGATCCACCGACCGATCCCGACGCGCCCGAGGGCGAACTCGCCCACGCAATCGAACTCGTCGAACTCGCTCGTGCGATCGGGGGTTTCTCCATCGGTGTTGCGGCACACCCGGCCGGCCACCCGCGCTCGCCGGATCTGCAGTTCGACCGCGACCGGCTCGCGGAGAAGATGAGAATTGCGGACTTCGCGGCGACGCAGTTCTTCTTCAGAATCGAGGAGTACCTCGGTCTGGTGGAGGACCTCGCAGCGCGCGGCATCGACAAACCGGTCCTTCCAGGCATCATGCCGGTCACGAGCCTCGAGGCGATTCCTCGCCGCGCCCAGATGGGCGCAGCCGTTCCTGACGACATGATCGCCCACCTCGAGGCCGCGGGCGACGCGCAATCGGTACGTGCCGTTGGCATTGAGATGGCCACGCGCCTGTGCCAGGACCTTCTGGACGCGGGCGCGCCCGGGCTGCACTTCTACACGCTCAACAGTTCACGGGCGACGCGAGAGATCTACTCCAACCTCGGTCTCGGAGCGGCTGCCTGCCTCTAAAGGCCAACTTGATGCACGAACGTGCAAGCTTTGCCCGCATTCGTTGAGCGACCCCAGGGCGTGAACTAGAACCGCACGACGTGATCACGAGGGGCACCTTGGGGCGTGGCCAGGGGCAATGATGGGTTTACCGGGGGCGAGGGGCTTTCGCCGCCGCGGGCGCGCATTGGCGGCAGCAGGCGGAGCGGTTGCATTAGTCGCGCCCCTGTTGGTGCTGGCGGGATTCCCCGCCGGAGTGGCATCCGCATCACCAGGGTCACTCGACCCGACCTTCGGATCCGGTGGGGCCATCTTGACTCCTGACGGTCAGGCGATCCCCGATACCGAAGCCACGGGCGTTGCTGTGATGCCCAATGGGGACTTCGCAGTGTCCTTGGGTGGGGGTGGGTCGACTTCGAGGTTCGCCGTCAGCGTCTACGGCGTCGGGGGGAACCTCGTCTGGTCCCAAACGGTTGACTCGACGCTGAGCGGATCTGCCAACACCGTCGCGGTCCGTAGCGGCGGCAACGTCGTCGCGGTGGGCTACGAGTTTCCGTCGGGATGCTCGTACCAGGTGCCGGTGGCAGTCGAGTACACGCAGAGCGGGGGCCTGGTGTCGAGCTACCGGGGCTCGTGCCCGAGCGACGCCACCGGGATCTCGCAGTTCACAGCCGTCGCAGTCTCGGCACCCAACACCGTCGTCGCCGCCGGGAACGTCGGCGCCACGCAGGCGATAGTCGACTGGATAGACGCCTCGGGCTCGAGCGGCACCGTAACCGCCACCCAGACATCGAGCGTCCTCGCTGGTGTCAATGCCGTGACCCTCTCCGGCACGGACGCCATCGTCGGTGGGAGCAGCGGCGGCGCCGCGAAGCTCGGCGCCTTCGGGACCGGAGGTGTCGACACCGGTTTTGGTTCCGCCGGCTTCACCTCGGCTGTTTCGGGCCAACAGATCACCGGCCTGACGATCGGCCCGTCGGGGAACCTGGTGGCTGTCAGCAACACGCACCTCGCCGAGCTGACCTCGGCGGGAATGCTTGTCTGGCAGCAGCCCACTGCCGCGTGGGCCAACGCAGTTGCGTACCAGCCATTCGGAGGGCTCATCTATGTCGGAGGCACCTCTGGTAGCGGCGTTGCGGAGCAGATGTTCATCGAGCAGTTCAACGCCGCGACAGGAGCGATCATCGGGGCGTTCGGTAGCGCAGGTGTAATGAGGATTGGCTTCGCCGGCCCATCCTTCGTTGCCGGGCTGGCCCCGCAGGGAGACGGAAAGGTCCTCGCGGCGGGCGGCATCCCGTACCAGACCCAGGGCAACACCCAGGCGGCGGTCGTACGGGTGTACGGACCGTCGCTCTCAGTCCAGACCCCGGCGATAGTGGAGACGTCCCACGGCGGGCCGGTTCCGGTGAACTTCACCGCCACCATTGACGAGCCGCTTCCAGGGCCGGTCAACGCCGGGTTCTGCCTGCAGTCGGTCTCGGACTCGGTTAACGGCGGTGGTATGTGCAACATCGTCCAGATTCCGGCGGGCGCTCAGGTGGTGAACGTCCCAGTCAACGTCTACGTCACGAACCCGTATGGCGAGACGTTCGACACTCTGTCGGCCCAGGATGTCAACGGCCTGGCTCCTAGCCTCACCAACGGATCAGCGACCGCCATTGTCCGACCCGTTCCTTCCTACCCCGGCTACGAGTTGGTTGCGAGCGACGGCGGTATCTTCAACTATGGAGGTGCTCCATTCTATGGCTCTGAAGGGGGCCAACACCTCAACGCACCCATCGTCGGAATGGCATCCGCCCTGTTCGGCGACTACGGCTATTACCTCGTCGCCTCTGACGGTGGTGTGTTCACGTTCGGCCCCGTGCCGTTCTACGGTTCGCACGGAGGTCAGCCGCTGAACAAGCCCATCGTAGGGATGGCGATGGATCCAGCTACTGGTGGCTACTGGCTGGTTGCCTCCGACGGGGGCATCTTCAACTACAACGCACCGTACTTCGGATCGACCGGGGGGCGGGTGCTCAACAAACCGATCGTCGGTATGGCGTCGACGCCGGATGGGGGTGGCTACTGGCTGGTCGCCTCTGACGGCGGGATATTCAATTTCGGTGACGCCGCCTACCTCGGCTCCCACGGCGGCAGTCCCCTGAACGCGCCGATCGTCGGCATGGCCGCCAACCCGGTTGCGCAGGGCTACTGGCTGGTCGGGTCCGACGGGGGGATCTTCACCTACGGGAATGCCCCGTTCGCGGGGTCCGAGGGGGGAGCCCACTTAAACAAGCCGGTGGTCGGCATGGCGCCGTCGTCAGACGGGGGCGGCTACTGGTTGGTCGCCTCAGACGGCGGGATATTCAACTTCGGTGACGCCACCTACCAGGGCTCGCACGGCGGTTCGCCGCTGAACCAACCGATCGTGGGGATGAGCCGATGAGCCAGCGGTTGATCATCCGTGCAGTCCGGCTCCTCCTAATGGTTGTCGCCGGCGGGGTCTTCGCCCTACTTGCCGCGATGGCCGGCAGCTCGGTGCTCGGTATGAGGGCAGCCTCCGCGGCTCCGGTGACGACCTGTACGACGAGCAACGCGGGCGCAACAGCCAATGTGAGCCTCAACGGGACGACCGTGACCCTGAGCGTCGATGGGAGCAACAACCTCCAGGTTGCGACCGGCACCGGCACCCCCACCGCCTGTGGCAGCTTCCCCACGGTTACCCAGATCACCTTCACCGGCAGCGCCACGACCCAGACGGTCATCTTCGACATGACCCAGGCCGGCGGAGCAATCCCCTGCACCGCCTCCCTGTCGGGATCGCTGGTCTCATCGGGTAGCAGCGGACTGCTCGACATCCTCGCCGCCAACGGGCCCGGAGTGACCGTCGGCTCGGACGGAATCAACCTCGACGCCTGCACGGCCGCGCAAGGAAGTCTGACAGGGATCGGCACGTGGAAACTGGAGGGTACCGGTGGCAGTACCGTGCTCTCCGCCGAGGGCGGATCGGGGACCAACCCGGTCACAGGTTCGGTCATCTTCGTCGCCGGCACCGGTGGCGAGACGTTCCGGTCCGCGACGGCCAACACAGCGATCGACCTGTCAAACGTCACTTGCGCGACGGGCCCGTGCTCCCTGATCGTCAACACCACAGGATCCTCGTTCGGCTCGTCGCCGTCCGTCGCTGCCTCGACGGCGGTGTTCACCGACTCGGGCGCAGCCGTCAGCTACACCTATGACTTCACCGGCACCGGCGCCGACTTCACGAGCTTCACCGGGCTGTCCGGCGGATCCACCACTTTTGCCGCAGGCAATGCAGGGGGATACACCTTTTTAGGAAACGGCAGCGGCAACACGGCCGATTTCTTCGCAGCGACGTCCGGGGTCAACGTCGACATGCACGCAGGGCCCGGCACGGTCGGCTCCCCGGCCCAAGTCACTGTCCCGAGCGGCACCGACAACGTCTCCGGCATCACGTCCATCACGGGATCGTCAGCCGGGGGCAACACCTTCACTGCCGGGCCGGGGCCCACGTCGTACGCCTTCACAGCGGCGGGGTCCGGTAACACGTTCACCGGTGGGTCCGGCGCGGACACCTTCACCGCCACGGGGAACAACAGCACGTTCAAGCCGGGCACGGGAAGCGCGACGATCAACGCCACGGGAACCACCGGCAACACGGTCGACTTCAGCCGCCTGTCCGGCACAGTCAACGTGAACGTCACCGGTTCGCCCCTATCGAGCCCGTACCCGAC
>DATLUM010000095.1 GCA_035533095.1 Acidimicrobiales bacterium
TGCCAGTCCGCTCGGGCTTGGGACCGTAGAGGGCGGCGTCACGGCGCATGCGGGAGACGACCGTGGTGCGTTCGAGACCCACGCCCGCCAGCGTGGCGTAGGCGCCGTCGGCGCACAGCACGAAGGTGGCCTCGGGGAAGATGGTGGCGATCTCGGCCATCATCTCCGCTGCGAGCTCGGGCATGGTCGGCCGGTCCTTTACGTGCAGGCGGAACGCCACCGGCAGGCAGAGCGGCATCCCGCCCCACGGCGGGGTCACCCGCACGCCCATCACCACCAGGTTGAGCCCCCGTGCGTACACGACACGGCTCTTGGTCGAGCGCACGGCGTCGCGCCAGACGCCTGCGCCGGCGACCTTGGGGCCGGCACGGTGAAAGAGGGTGTCGTCCAGGTACAGCACCAGCCGACCCTCGGCGACGGCCAGGCGCACCACCAGGCGGGACAGCACCACGAAGGACTGCCGAAGCGACCAGGCGCTCTCGCGGATCAGGCGGTGGTACGCATCGTGAGCCCCACGGGTGGCGGGGTCCATGACCGCCACCATCTGGACGATCGTGCGCCGGGCGGTGGTGAGCACCCAGACCGACATGAGGTCGCAGAACAGCACCACCGACGATGCGGTCACGAAAGCCTCGGCCACCGAGGACGTGATCGCCAGCCAGGCCTGCTGGCGGCGACTCACGACTTGCGCGTCGTGCGCTCGGCTGCCCTTCTCGCCCGCAGTGCCGCCACGCCACGATCGGCGTCGCGGTCGAGTGCCGACTTGGCGCCGTTGTAACGCTTGAGGGCGGCCCGAACCTCGGCGACGTCGCCCGCAGAGAGCGTGAGCGTCTTGGTGCGACCGTCCTCGGGATAGGCGAGCGCCGGCGTCTCGTGCAGCTCGCCTGCAGCACAGCGGCAGCTGGCGCGACCGCAGCGACGCCGCAGGGTGTAGAGCACCCCGCGCACCACGAGGGGATCCGGCACCTTCCTGATCGGGCGAGCGTACACGGGAGGCTCCTTGCTGTAGGCTATCTACCTACAGCACAGGACACCAGGCCCGCCGTCTGCGGTGGTGGATGGTGCAGCGGGTGAGAGCACGCCATCCCAGGTCGTGGGCGATGATGGGGCGGTGCCCGGCCGCGTCGCCCGCTTCGACCCCCATCCCGCCACCGAAGCCGGCTACCAGGCGGCCCGGCGCCACCTCCGGCGGGCCTTCACCCGCTGGTCGACCGCCACCGGATCCTCCTTCGGGCCCGACTGCTTCGAGGAGCTGGTGCACTACAAGTGGGGGTACATGGACGGGCACCTCACCCGCTGGCGATGCGCGGACTTCGACGAGGTGCTCCTCGAGCTGTTCCCCGCCAAGGTCATCGTGGAGGCCGAGAACATGGGCGACGTCGTCCCCGAGGCGCAGACCTTCGTCACGTTCCTAGCGGAACCTTCCGGGCTATCTCGTGACGAGGACTCATTTGCCCAGGTAGATCATTGTTTTCGTGGTAGCGGTCTGTAGTACCTAGCTCCCTGTCTGCCTCATCGTTTCGGTGCGTAGGCCTCGAGCCCGAAGAGGTCGTAGAGGCGGCTTTGGGTGGCGTCTTTCTCGGTGAGCATCCGCCGGGCACGAGGGCGTCCACGCTCGCCCTGGTAGAGAAGGAGCGTCTCTTCGATCCCCGCGAGGCTCGAGAGCAGCGCTCGGACGGACAGGTGCAGCCCCGCCTGGTGCGCCTCGCGCACCATGAGCCGGGCGGCCATGAGCGCGAGCACGCAGTACAGGGCGTGGACGCGGATCTTGGATTCGGTGAAGTGGAACATCGGCGAGAACGAGACGACCTTCGGGTCCTTCATCTGGCGGAAGTCACCCTCGACCGCCTCCTGGGAGCGGTAGTCGGCGACGATCGTCCTTGTTCCCGCCGCATCGAGCGTCTTGTCGCTGAATAGGATCCGCTTGCCGAACAGCTCCTCTTCGAGCTTGGCTCGGGCGTCCTCGTCGACGGCGAAGCTGAGGCGTAGCTCGGCTGGCTCCTCACCGACAAGGGTGGTCGTCATGACCCGTGACACCCAGCGCGGGGCGAGCATGGCAGCGATCTCGGCCTCGACCTTCTCTTTCGCCTTTCGGGTCTTTCCCCGGGCGAGGCGGGCTTGGATCTCTGCAAGCTGGCGATGCGCCTTTGCAAGGGTCTGGACAAAGCCCCGGGACTGCTTTTCGTGCAGACCGTTCGAGTGGCAACAAACGAGGCGGCGCCGTTTTCCGAAGACGACCTTTGTGGTCTCGAAGGCGACAAGGCCGGGGAAGGCGTCCTCGTCGACGCTGCTGTAGGCGTCCTTTGGAACCGCGAGGAGCTCAGGGTGATCAGAAGGGGGCAGCGAGCCGACGAAGTGCAGTGGTGAGCCGTCGAGCAGTTCGTAGTTGTCGTCGGAGTTCTGCCCGGCGTCGTACACGAGGGTGAGGTCGCCGCCTGTGCCCACAGCGCCGTCGGGCAGGGGGAGCATCGCGAAGCGGGCGACGAGCTCGCTCACCATTGCCCCGAACTGGGTGACGTCGGGCTTGTTGCCCGGGTAGGCGTGGGAGATCAGAGGAACTCCACCGTCTGTCGAGACGACGAGTCCGAGCCCACAGATGCGCAGGTCGTTTCTCTTCTGCTTCGAATGTCCCCTCTGGGCGATCGGGGCACGGTCGTTACCCGAGTCGATCCAGGTAGCGAAGTTCGTCATGTCGAGCACGAGGCCGGACAGGTCGACTGCGAAGGTCTCGACCATCGCCGCCACGATCCGGCGCTCGATCTCTTTGATCTGCTCCTCGCTGATCGCGTCCATCGCCTCCCAGAACCTCCGATGGTCGAGCGCACCTGGAGAAAGGCGCAACCACCGATCACCGGCGGTGGTGTCCCACCAGTCCGAGAAGGCAAGCTTCGAGCAGGGATCGACCACACGGTTGAGCGTCGCAAGGGCGATGTAGGTGCCGACGGAGGCCCCAGCGTCGCTGCGACGTGGACCGACCACCTCGTCGACGATCTCGGCGACGCGAAGCCGGCACAGCATCTCCCACACCGCGGCGACGTCGCCGAAGGCGAGATGACGTGAGCGGTCCGGCTCGCCAGGCCCGGACTCCGACAGCCGGGCGGCGATCTCCTCCGCAGAGCCGAGGTAGCGCTGCGAAACGATCCGGGGCTCGCCGCCCACCCGAGCGGACTCGGCCAGGTAGTAGTACGTCTTTCCGTCCTGCTTCTTGCCGACGATGAATGCCATATCTAGGTACTACTACGCCCCCCAACCAATCGCGAGCCTCTGACCAGGACAAACGCGCTGGTCAGAGCGATATTTGGAAGAAACTTTCGGACAGGCCAAACAGCGGCTCAGAGCGCTAGCCCGGAAGCCCCCGCTAGCCCGAAGTTCCCCCCACTGGAGAGCCGACGCCTCGCTGACCAGGAAGAACATCGGCGCTCGGCGGCCGT
>DATLUM010000096.1 GCA_035533095.1 Acidimicrobiales bacterium
CGTTCCGCAGGCCGCACCGAGGGCAAGCCCGCCGGCGAGGAGCCCCGCTCCGAGTTGACGGCGCGAGATCACGGCGCCTCCCTCGCGTCCGCCGCCGCGTTGAGCGTCCCCGCGACGGCACCGAGACCGAACCCGACGCCACCAGCCATCAGGCCGGCGAAGCTGCGAAGGGCGAGTGCACCGTCGAGCTGCGGCGGGTGTGAGAGAGCGTGGCCCAGCAGGTTCAGGACCACGAGCAGGCCGATCACCGCGAAGACGACCCCTTGCGGTGCGAGCCTGACCCGTTCAGGCAGGCGCATGCCCGCGGGGAAGACGACACGGCCTGCGTACCAGTCGGCGCGGCCCCACTGGCGACCGAAGAGGTAGTTGGCGCCGGCGGTTATAACGACCGAGCCGAGCAGGTCCGAACCCAGCGTCTTGGTAGACACGCCGTAGCGGTACGCGGCCCACGCGAGACCGACGTTGACGGCCGCGCTGAAGATACCGAGGGGAAGCGCTCCCATCATCCACGCGCGCCGCAGGAGCGGCACCGGCCCCACGGCGATGACGGGCAACCCGTGGGCACGGCGCCCCGCGAGGAGCACTGCTCGCCGGCGTCCGAAAGCTCCCGCAAGGACGAGCGCGGTCCCGCCGACCGCCGCCGCCCATCCCCACAGCAACGAGAACCCGATCGGACGGCCGAGCAGCCCGGCTGAGCTGAGCCCGAGCACGGCGAGGGCGGCGGCACCGGCCACGACCGCCGACTCGAGACCCTTGCGCCAGTGCGCCCAGCCCGAGCCGGCGAGGTCGGAACGGTCACTGCCTGCCACCTCCGCGCGCATGGTCCGCACGGCGCCGCGGGCGTGCTCGTCCTCGCCCGCCATCAGGCCGTTCGGGTACCCGACCAGTGCCGCTGCCGCGGCGAGGAGAGTGCAGAAGCCGATCATGAAGCCAAAGGACACTTGGTGATGCGGGCTTCTGGAGACCGCGAGGTGTGCAAGGAACCCTGTGAGGACGAGCGCTGAGACGGCGTTGACGCCCGCGACGAGCCGCAGGTGAGCCTCGGCGCGCCGGGGTCCCTGCCCGGCCAGCAGCGACAGGCGTGCTCGGGGTTGAAGCTCGACGATGCGGACGGTGAAACCCAGCGGGCCTTTCACCGCTGCGACCCGGTTGCCGCGGGTGTCCACGAGCGGGGGTGCGATCAGCGGGGAGCCGGCTGCTTCGACGCGACGCAGCGCTGCGTCGAGGTCGTCGGTGGTGACTACCAGCCAGGCGATGCCGGGCTCTGCCGCTTCCGGTTCGTCGGCGCGGACTTCGCTCTCTGCTGCGGGCAGAGCGTCGGCCGGATCGACCAGTTCGACGGTGATGGAGCGCCGGCGGGTGAGGCCTCCGAGGCCGACGTCCACACCCGGCGGGTCGAGGCCGACCACCTCGCACCAGCTCTCGACGGCCTCACGCCAACGGGGGGCGGTGATCGCCAGACCGGCGAGCTGCACCCGCCCGCGCCGGCTGCGGCCCGAGGTGCTGAACGCGATGGGGATGGCCGTCACGGCTCACTCTTGCGGCAGGTGTACATGGGGTTCGACGACGCCGGTTGCGTCACGTAGAACGGCATGTACGGGGAGGACGGATAGAACTCGTAGTCGCCCGAGTTGCTCGGGTTCTGCTTGACCTGGATGTAGTAGAAGCTGCCGAGACCGACGTGGCAGCCGGGGCGGAACGTGTAGCGCGGCTCCTGGCTGTCGGAGGGGTTGAGGAACGGCGGCGTCCAGTCCGTGAACGTGTTGATCACGTCGCGTAGGCGCTGGCGGGTTATGTCGTTGCCGAGCTTCTGGATGCCGGACGCCATCAAGAAGGCGGCGGTGTACATCCCAGCCGTCGGCGAGGAGACCGCCTCCACCTGGGAGTTCACCTGGTGCACGTACTTCAGGTAGGTCGGGTCCTGATAGACCGGGCCGAACGCGTCGACCGCGTACATGCCCGCGGAATAGGCGCCGATGCCCTGCGGGGTGGCGGGGACACCGATCAGGTACCCGCCCCAACCCTTGGCCGGCTTGTAGTTCTCCTCCTGCGCTGACAGCACGCACGGGATGGTGTGGCCCACGTCGAGCTCGAAGTCGATGAAGTCCACCCCGTCTCCGGCGGCCTTGGTCATGCCGTCGGTGCAGTCGCTCTGGGTCGGGTTCACCGACTCGGTGAACGCGACAGATATGCCGAGCGACTGGAAGTCAGCGCTGACCGCTTGCGCGTACGCGTCGGTGTAGTTGCCGCCGCCGGCGTTCAGGTAAAAGATCGCCGCCTTCTTCGCGCCGAGTTGCGCCGCCTTCTCGGCTATGGCTATCGAGCCGAGACGCTGAGGGCCGCCGGTGGCGAACCACCAGGGGTTGGTGAACTCCTCGTCGAACTGGCCCTCGGTGAACACGGGGATCCCCACCGACGACACGTACTGACCGAGCTGACCGGGCGCGTAGATCATGGTGAGGGCGAAAACGTGGTCGACCTCGACCAGCCGCTTGGTGTTGGCCAGCTGCTTCGCCGGGTCGGCGCCGTCGTCGTAGAGGACCAGCTGGAACTTGCGGCCGTTGACACCGCCTTCGGCGTTGATGGCATCGAGTCCCGCCTGAAGGCCGGTCGCAAGCTGGTCGCCGTACACCGCGGCGGGACCCGAAAGGAACGTGGAACCACCGACCAGGATGCTCGTGTCGGTCACGCCCGGGTCGTAGGTGTGGGGGGTGCCGGCGGCCCCGCTCGACACCGCCGCCGCTTGGCCGGAGGAGAGAGCGCCGGTCCCCGAGAGCATCTGCCCGGACCCGGCCGTTCCGGTCGTCGAGGCACCGCCCGCCACCGTCGTAGCCGTCGATCCGATTGCCGGCTGCCCCTCGCCGGACACGGTCAAGGTATGCGACGCCGAACGTGCACCCCGGTCGCGCTCCAAACGCCGCTGCCCGGCCTCGACCGACACCGCCACGAGGGCGAGCACGAGGATCGAGGAGACGGCAGCGAGCCCGAGCCGCCTTGCTTGTTCGGCCGACAGCCGGCCGGGCCGACCGTGCTCGGACCCTCGTGCCATCTCAGGACCCCCCAGCTACCTGACGTTTTGACACGACCCTAGACCTGAACGCGGACTCAGGTCAACGTGCCGTTCGATACCTTCGCCGTTGTCGCCCACCTTTCCTGCGCCGGCCACCGCTCGCCCGCGCTTTCGATGGAGAAAGACCGACCGCCGGCGCAACCAGCGCGCTTCTTGGGACTCTGGCCTTCGCCAGGAAGAGAAATCAGCGGGGCAACGAAACGGCGGTGATCAGCAGCGCTTGGGCGATGTTCATCAGGCCATTCAACGTGCCGGCGGTGCCAGCCAGGTCTCCTGCCTGGGCCGCCCTGCACGCCTCAGCCTCGATCAGGATGGCGAGTCGCTGGCGGACGGATTTCTCGCGGCCGAACTCGACCGCCGGGTCGGGCATCGAGCCCAGGACGTCGGAGTCCTTCTGCAGCCCGGCCGCCAGCGTTCCCAAATCACCGGCGGAGGAGGTGTCCAGGTGAGGTGCGACTTCGGCCGGTGACGTAACGTGCAGGGCGTTGACCGCCGCCGCCCAACGGTCCGATGCTTCGGTAGGGCGTGTCCCCTGCCGCACAGGGGGGTAAGTAGCTGCGGGCGGAGGAGGTGCCGCCAGCGGGGGACCTGCAGCCAGGCCTTCGGACACCCAGGCGGGCACTTCGGCGGGCAGCACGACGTCGCTCCCCTTGGGCACCCCCGGTGGGGTCAGGCCCTGCCCCGTCAGCACCCGCCCCTGGTCGAAGGTGCGGTCCGCGAGCTCACGCAAGCGCGTCGCGATCAGCATCACCTGGTTCCGGAGGTCACCGGCTGGTACGTCGAGCGCGCCAAGCTCGCACTCGACCGCGTCGAGGTACAGCGACGCGGTCGCCGCGTAGAGAGGGTCCACCAGAGGCGATCCGGGATAGGGCGGCAGCTGACCCGCCGCGGCGGCGGACGATTGCATCACCGCTTTGGCCTGCGTGAGCTCGACGCGGTACGCGGAGAGGGAGAGGCCGCCGGCGGAGAACTGATCCCGGTCCTGCGCCATGACCGAGATGCGCGTGGCGAGCGGGGTGAACGCGGCGGCCGCAGCGCCGTTCCACCTCGCAACGGCGGCGGCGTTCTTGCCGCGACCATCGCTCGACCCGCCAGCCAGCAACGCCGCCACGACAGCGGTCCCCGCGATGACCGCGACGACGACCACCAAGAGCACCCATCGACGCGGACGAGTCAAGGGCCCTGAAGCTACAACGACCCGGCAGGACGGCGTCCAGCCCCTGCCCTGCCGGTCGCCGGTCGCCTAGAACATGAACAACTATTCAGGTATGGTTCGAGCGTGAGCCGGTTGGACGCGATGACGCGGGAGCTACAGCGGAGCGCGACCACCGTACTGGGAGCGGACGCACGTTTCGAAAACGGCGATGAGCGGCCGCTCGGGACGCGCGGGCGGCGAACACGCGCTGCCATCCTGAAGGCGGCGTCCGAGGTGTTCATCCAGACCGGATGGAGCGGCGCCAGCATGGCCGCCATC
The DNA here is from genome assembly GCA_035533095.1 of Acidimicrobiales bacterium. NCBI lineage: Bacteria > Bacillati > Actinomycetota > Acidimicrobiia > Acidimicrobiales > Acidimicrobiales bacterium. The sequence goes on from DATLUM010000096.1 coordinate 4,545, forward strand.
TCCGAGCAGGCGGGCGTGGCGGTGGGAACCGTCTACCAGTACTTCCGCAGCAAGGAAGAGATCATCTCGGCGATCGTGGCCGAGTGGGCATTGAAGGCGCTCGCCGACATCAAGACCTGGGACCCGGCCGTCGGTCTCGAGGGTCTCGAGAGTCTGATCGGGCGCTACGTCGACATGTACGCGCGCACCGCCAAGTTCCAGCGGTTGTGGGAGGAGGTCAGCCTGGTCGAGCCGGCGCTCGCGGAACTGCGCGCCGAGCTGACGGACCTGTTCGTGCACCTCCTCGCCGAGGCGTTCGTCACCGCGTCCACTGCGGGGCTGCTCGACCCGGGTCCAGACCCGGTCGAAACATCGCGCGCCATCAACGCGATGATCGACCGTTACTGCCTGCAGGTCTTCGTTCGCCGGTCGCGACCTGCGGTGCGCGCCGAAGCCGCCAAGTTGCTCACGGGGCTCGCCCTGCGGGCGCTGAACGCCACGAGCCCGGAGGGAACATGAGCCCGATCCTCGACCCCCAGCACGACCTCGCCCACCCGGTCGAGGGCGACACGGCGTGGTCGGAGTCCTACTACTTCAACTGCTACGACCCGGACTCGGACTGTGGCTTCTTCACCCGCATCGGCGTGCGTCCCAACGAGGGGACCATCGACGTGGGTCTCTCCGTCTGGGCACCCGGTGGCGGACTGGCCCACATCCGCCACGTCGTGCAGACCGATCGCATGGTCGACTCGGACCTGCAGGTCGGCCCCGTCCGTTACCGCATGATCGAGGCGGGAAAGTGCTGGAATCTCACCGCAGGCGGTGACAGCAGCGCCGGCCCTGTCAGGATGGACGTCACCTTCGACGCCCTGACACCGCTCATCGGTGCCGACGGGCAGAACACGGCGGGCGGCGGGGCGTCCGGCGACACCCGCAAGATGGTGGGAAAGGGCCACCTGGAGCAGGCGGGCCGCTGGTCGGGCGAGATCAGCATCGACGGCCGGCCGGTCACCCTGGGCAGCCAAACGCGCGGGAATCGCGACAAGTCGTGGGGCCCGCGGCGCTGGGGTGCTCCGCGGATGTGGAGGTGGTTCTCCGTCAACATCGACGACGCCACCCATTTCGGCGGCATCCGCATTGGCACCGACTCCGGGGATCTGCACCGCGGCTGGGCGTGGGTCGACGGGTCGCTCCGGTCGATCAAGGTGTGGGAGGTCAAGACCGAACTCGAGGATGACGGCGTGACCCACAAGAGGAGCCACGTCGTTGCGGTCGACAAGACCGGGGACCTGCACGAGCTCGAAGGCGACATGCTCCGCGTCGAGCCGGGCACGCGCGGTATACGTCCGGGGGGCACGGTCGTCAACGAGGGCCTGGCGCGCTGGAAGTACCGCGGCAAGACCGGCTACGGCATCAGCGAGTACCTGCACCAATTCGACGACCGGGCCCGTCCGGTCGTCCCGATCGAGTAAAGAAGGCATCATGACTCGCGTCGACCCACAAGTGATCGCCGACCCCCTCTTCTGGCAGCTCCCGCTCGCCGACCGGATGAGCCAGTTCGCCGACATCCGCGAGCAGGCACCGTTCGTGGAGGTGACGACGGTCGACCCGCTCACCTGGGAGGAGCTGCCGTTCTACGCGGTCACCCGCATGGCGGAGGTGATGGAGATCAGCCGCCGCCCGCTCGACTTCTGCTCCGGTCGCGGCTCGACATCCATTCCCGACCTGCCCGCCGAGGCGATGGAGTTCTTCGGGTCCTTCATCGTCATGGACGACCCCCGCCACGCCCGCCAGCGCGGCATCGTCGCGAGGTCCTTCACCCCGCGAGCGCTGCAAGGCGTCCTCGACTCGGTCGAGAAGATCTGCTCCGAGGTCATCGACGGCTTCTGCGAGAAGGGCGAAGCCGACCTGGTCGAGGTGCTCTCCCAGCCCTTCCCGCTGCTCATCATCTGCGACATGATGGGCATCCCCCGCAGCGAGTTCTCCACGGTCCTGCGCGCCACCAATGTCATCCTCGGCGGCGGCGACCCCGAGATGGTCGGCACCGACAACCCAGAGCAGCTTATGGGCGCCCTGCTCGGCGCCGGCATGGAGCTCGCCAACCTCATGAACGAGCTCGCCGAGCACCGCCGCAAGAACCCCGCCGACGACCTCACGACCGCGCTGGTCCACAACGACGCCGGCGAAGACACCCTCGCACCCCACGAACTGGCTCCTTTCTTCATCCTGCTCGCCGTCGCCGGCAACGACACCACCCGCACCGGCATCAGTCACGGCATGAACCTCCTGGCCGAGAACCCGGACCAGCGCGCCATCTGGCAGGCGGACCTGCCCGGCGTCACCCCGCGTGCGGTCGAGGAGATCGTCCGCGTCGCCTCCCCGGTCACCTTCATGCGCCGCACCGTCACGCGCGACCTCGAGCTGTCGGGGCACCAGCTGCACGACGGCGATCGGATGATCCTGTTCTACGGCGCCGCGAACCGCGACCCGCGCAGGTTCGACGACCCCGAGACGTTCGACGTGCTCCGCGACCCCAACGATCACGTCGGCTTCGGCGGACCCGGACCGCACTTCTGCCTCGGCGCCCATCTCGCCAGGCGCGAGTTGGCGGTCGCCTTCCGCCAGCTTCTCACCCGCCTCCCGGACATCGAGGTCGCTGGGCCGCCTGTCCCCCTGGCCGCCCTGGGTATCCCGCTCGTCGGGGGGATCAAGCACCTGCCTGTCAAGTTCACTCCGACCGCGCCACTCGGCAGCCGATGAGACACCAGGCGCGATTCCGTCCAAGTAGTCAATGGGATCCTGCCGCCTCTGGTACCGCGTGACAGTGGTGAGCGAGGAGGGCTCTGAGGTCGACTGGAACGTAGGCGGTGCAGGCCGGCCCACCATGCAGGCGGTGGACACCGTCGCGCGCCTGGCCTTGCTGGCACGGCGGGGCGGGGCTTCGATCCGCTTGTCGGAGGTCGCTCCCGAGATGCGCGAGCTCCTCGATCTGGCTGGGCTAACCCTCGAGGTGCCCTGGCAGGCCGAAGGCGGGAAAGATCCGCTCGGCGTCCAAGAAGGCGTGGAATCCGGTGATCCGCCCCCCTGATACCTCGAGGACCTGCAGCCCCCACGGGCTTCGGCCGCCGGCGAGATCGGGCTTGTACTGACCGAACGCGATGCAACCGTTGGCGGCCACCGGTAGAAGCTTCGACCCGCGGCAAAGGCTCGGGGTCGGTTCGACGAGAAACCGTCCGATCGACCTCGCGCCGTGGATCCACATCGCGAACGGAGGCATCGACATGACCGCGTCCTCGTGCAGCAAGGACACGAGTGCCTCGATGTCGTAGCGCTCGAACACGTCCACGTAACGCCGCACCAGCTCTGAATCGGCCTGATCGAGACGGGCCGGTCCGGGATCGGGAGGCAACTCGGCCAGAGTGGCCCGCGCTCGCTGCAGGGCGCTGTTCACTGCCGCTACGGACGTGTCAAGAAGATCGGCTACCTCCGTCGCCTGCCAGCGCAACACCTCACAGAGGATGAGCACGGCGCGCTGACGAGCGGGGAGGTGCTGGAGCGCGGTAACGAAGGCCAAGCGGATCGACTCGCGATGCACGGCGACGTCGGCGGGGTCCGAACTGGCTGGCTCCACGCGCGCATCGGGGATCGGGGTGATCCAGGTCGTCTCGGGCAACCACGGGCCCAGCAACGACTCGTCCGGTGGAGAAGGGGGCCCCAGTTCCATTGGGCGGGCGCGGCGCTGCACCTGGCGGGTCATGTCGATGCAGACGTTGGTCGCGATCCGGTACAACCACGACCGGACCGACGAGCGGCCCTCAAACTCTTCGGCCGCTCGCCATGCGCGAAGCATCGTCTCCTGGACGGCGTCCTCTGCCTCGGATCCCGAGCCCAGCATCCGGTAGCAGTAGCCAGTCAGCTGCCTCCGGTACTGTTCGAGATCCTCGGTCTCGACGGCTGTGCCTGAGGTCACGCTTGACGACGCTACAGGCTCTAGGTGGTCGAGGACGGCCTGGTTCATCACCTCCACTGACGGATGCCGCGCCGTGAAGTCATCGGTCATGTTCCGGCCAGGCGCAGCGGGGGGCTTGGCGGTTGCGACGGTCGCGCGCCAAGAAAGCCGTCGATCGCGTCCGCGAGCGACGCGACCGGGTGGCCGCGGAGTCCGCCATCCGAAAGCGGCGCCCGGGACGGCACGACGGCTGCACGGAACCCGAGGCGTTCCGCTTCGGCGAGGCGTCGCGGGGTGTGTGCCACCTGACGCAGCTCCCCGCCGAGTCCGACCTCTCCCAACACGACCAGCCCGCCATCGACCGGTCTGGACGTCTTCGCCGATGCGAGCGCCATGCACACGGCCAGATCCGCGCCCGGGTCGTCGACACGGACACCGCCGACTGCCGAGACGTACACCTCGTGATCTCCGAGGTGGATTCCCGCTCTGCGGTCGAGCACGGCGAGCAGCAAGGCCAAACGCCCCCCGTCGTAGCCGGACGCCGACCTGCGCGGACTCGGTGCGTTGGTCTTCACGACGAGAGCCTGAATCTCGACCAGCAGCGGCCGATGGCCCTCCATTGCCGGAAAGACGACCGAGCCGGGTGTCCCGGGCCGGCGATCCGCGAGGAACAGCGACCCTGGATCCGCGACTCCCTCGAGGCCGGTGGCGGTCATCTCGAAAAGCCCAAGCTCGCCGGTTGCGCCGAAGCGGTGCTTCACGGCGCGCAGCATGCGAAGCGCGTGGTGGCGTTCCCCCTCGAACGAGAGCACCGTATCCACGAGGTGCTCCAGCACCCGCGGGCCTGCCAGCGCCCCGTCCTTGGTCACGTGGCCGACGAGGATGACCGAAGGCCCTCCCGATTTCGCCGCCACGGCGAGCCGGTGGGCGCAGTCACGGACCTGGGACACCGACCCCGGCGCGGACTCCAAGTCGGGGTCCCAGATCGTCTGGATGGAGTCCACGACGAGCACTTCCGGCTTCACCTCGCTCACCGCCTCCTGGATCGCCGGCAAGGACGTCTCCCCGACGATCCACAGGTTCGGGCTCAGAGCCCCGAGACGCCGGGCGCGCTGGCCGACCTGGGCCGGGGACTCTTCGGCTGACACCACGAGGCACCGAACCCCGCGGTCCGCCATCGAGGCGGCAATTTGCAGGAGGAGGGTCGACTTGCCGATGCCCGGCTCGCCACCGAGAAGGGTCACCGAACCGGCGAACAGTCCGCCACCCAGGACACGGTCGAACTCCTCGACCCCCGTCGACGCGAGCGAGCCAGCGTCGGTGGGCAGGTCGGCGAGCAGGACGGGCGTGGCGCCTGAAGGGGTCGCTGCCGCCTTCGGTTCGCGCCGCTCGACCTCCTCTACGAGGGTGTTCCACGACCCGCAGGTACCGCACCGGCCCGACCAGCGCGGTGCCGCTGCCCCGCATTCGGTGCATCGGTGGACGGTCCGGGCGCGGGCCATGCGCAAGACCTTACGGGCGGGGTGTGACCGGGCCGCGGACCGCGAGCTCGAAGCGGACAGGGTTCGCGGCTGGGCGGCACCGCGGGCGGATTCTCTGTCCACTCCTGACGCTCCGAAAAGCGCCAGGAACGAACAGAGTCCACGGATAGACCGGGCGAGGCGGCATTCTCTGTCCACTCACGGCCACGTGATGACGCCGGCCGGAGGGAGAACACCCGGCTCCGGTCAGATCCCCTCCCCCGGGATCGCCGGGGCCGATTCGCCAGGGAGCGCCACCTCGGCGTCGCCTACGCCGGGATGGAGCAGCCGGCGGCGCCGGCGGCGCCTCAGGAGCAGGCCACCGCCGCCACCGATCAGCACGAGGGTGGCGAGGACCGCGACGAGGATCACGTGGCCCCAGTCGACGCTCTCGCTGAGCGCGCCGACCACGGTCGACTGACCAAGAGGTGCCGACCAGGTCAGCGTGCCGTCCCGCGACACGGAGGGATGGCCCGTGACCGAGTCGGCGTGACCGGCGAGTCGCACAGCAAGGGAGAAGGTGAACACCTGAGCGGCGCCCTCACCGGCGGCCTGCTCCAACGGCTGTGGGGCGACTCCGAGCGACCCGCCCAGCGCCGACTGGAGGCCGGGGTCGCCGAAGCACTCCAGGCCGCAACGCAGGTCGACGGCCCCGCGGATCACGGTCTTGTGGGTCCAGAACCCGCCGCCGTCTGTCGCGCTCAGGCGGAACGGCCTGGGCCCCGGGCCGCTGCCGGCGAGGGCCGACATCAGCTGCTCCAGCTGGGTGCCGTCGGAGAAGCCGTGCGTCGCCGTAACCGACGCACCCCCGCCGGCGGAGGTCGTCGGGCCGGATACCGTCCAGCCGGCGGCCTCCAGGTCTGAGTACTGCAACTGTTTGGCGAGGTTCGGCTGCCCGCCGAATGCGCGTACCGCGGACGGATCGAACGCGACGGTCACGCGAACGGTTCCGGCGCCACCGGACTTCTCGACAACCGAAACCCGCGTATCCACGCGGCACCCGGCCAGCAGTACGGCCCCCGCCACAGCCACCGACACGAGCCAAAGGCCCCGCCGGTTAAGAAGCTGCGGGGGGCGAACCCCCCGCAGCGCTACTCCCCGCTGCCGGCGCCGGCCATCTCGACCGGCGGCGGCTCGAGACCCTCGACCGAGCGGAACACGAGGACGTGCTCACCTGTCTCGGGGTCGGGCTCGACGTCGACGATGATCGTCTCGCCGGCGCGGAACTCCTTCCACAGGATCTTCTCCGACAGCGGGTCCTCGACCAGTCGCTGCAGCGCTCGCCGGAGTGGCCGGGCTCCGAGGGTCGGGTCGTAGCCCTTCTCGACGACGTAGTACTTGGCGGCCTGGGAGAGCTCGAGCGAGAGGCCCTGGCTTTCCAGCTGATCGCGTAGTCGCTTGATCATCAGGTCGATGATCTCGGTGACCTCGTCGCGGGTGAGCTCGTGGAAGACGATGACGTCGTCGATCCGGTTGAGGAACTCGGGCCGGAAGTGCTGCTTCAAGGCATCGTGGACCTTGGCCTTCATCTTCTCGTAGGTCACCGCCTCGCTGGTCTTGGCGAAGCCGACCGATGCCTTGCGCAGGTCCGCGGTGCCGAGGTTCGAGGTCATGATGATCACGGTGTTCTTGAAGTCCACCGTGCGGCCCTGCGAGTCGGTCAGCCGTCCGTCCTCGAGGATCTGCAACAAGGCGTTGAAGACGTCGGGATGCGCCTTCTCGATCTCGTCGAAGAGCACCACGGAGAACGGCTTGCGGCGCACCGCCTCGGTGAGCTGGCCGCCCTCTTCGTAACCGACGTAGCCCGGAGGCGACCCCACGAGCCGTGAGACGGTGTGCTTCTCCATGTACTCGGACATGTCGAGCTGGATGAGCGAGTTCTCGTCGCCGAAGAGGAACTCCGCAAGGGTTTTGGCGGTCTCGGTCTTTCCGACACCCGACGGGCCCAGGAAGATGAACGAGCCGCTCGGGCGCTTCGGGTCCTTGAGGCCGGCACGGGTGCGGCGGATCGCCTGGGAAACAGCCTTGATCGCGTCCTGCTGGCCAATGACCCGCTTGTGCAGCTCGTCCTCCATGCGCAGGAGCTTGGCGGTCTCCTCCTCCGTCAACTTGTAGACAGGGATGCCGGTCCAGTTGGCGAGGACCTCGGCTATGACCTCCTCGTCGACGACGTCGAAGAGGTCTACGCCCTCGGCGCGCCACTCCTGTTCCTTGGCGACCTTGCGCTGGAGGAGGTCCTCCTCCTTCTCGCGGAATTTCTTGGCCTGATCGAAGTTTTGCTTCTCGATGGCCAGCTCTTTTTCCTTGCGGACCTTAACGATCTCGTCTTCGATCGCCTTGTAGTCCGCCGGCGTGGCCATGCGCCGGATGCGCAGGCGGCTGCCGGCCTCGTCGATGAGGTCGATCGCCTTGTCGGGCAGGTAACGGTCGGCGATATAGCGGTCCGCGAGGTTTGCCGCCGCTACGACGGCCTGGTCGGTGATCGTCACGCCGTGGTGCGACTCATAGCGGTCTCGAAGGCCTTTGAGGATCTCGATGGTGTGGCTGAGCGACGGCTCCTCGACCTTGATGGGTTGGAAGCGCCGCTCGAGGGCCGCGTCCTTCTCGAGGTGCTTGCGGTACTCGTCGAGCGTCGTCGCGCCGATCGTCTGAAGCTCGCCGCGGGCGAGCATCGGCTTGAGGATCGACGCGGCATCGATGGCGCCTTCCGCCGCGCCCGCACCGACGAGCGTGTGGAGCTCGTCGATGAACAGGATGATGTCCCCGCGGGTCCGGATCTCCTTCAGGACCTTCTTCAAGCGCTCTTCGAAGTCGCCCCGGTAGCGCGATCCTGCGACGAGGGCACCCAGGTCGAGGGTGTACAGCTGCTTGCCCTTGATGGTCTCGGGAACGTCGCCCGAGACGATCTTCTGCGAAAGCCCCTCGACGATCGCGGTCTTGCCGACGCCGGGCTCGCCGATGAGGACAGGATTGTTCTTCGTGCGGCGGGACAGAACCTGCATGACCCGCTCTATCTCGCGGTCGCGCCCGATGACCGGGTCGAGTTTGCGCTCGCGTGCGAGCTGGGTGAGGTTGCGGCCGAACTGGTCGAGGACCGGCGAGCCGCTCGGGGTCTCCTGCCCGGAGGGTCCGCCCGCGCCGGCGGGGGCGCCTTCCTTGCCGCCCGGCGACTGATAGCCGGAGAGCAGCTGGATGACCTGCTGGCGCACCCTGGAGAGGTCGGCGCCGAGACTGACGAGAACCTGCGCGGCGACACCCTCGCCCTCGCGGACAAGGCCGAGGAGCATGTGCTCGGTCCCGATGTAGTTGTGACCGAGCTGGAGCGCCTCGCGCAACGACAGCTCCAGGACCTTCTTGGCGCGCGGTGTGAACGGGGGGGATCCGGTGGTCGAAGACCCGGCCGGGCCTATCGTCTCCTCCACCTTCTCCCTGACCGCCTCGAGGCTGATCCCGAGCGACTCGAGAGCCTTGGCTGCGACCCCCTCGCCCTCGTGGATCAGTCCAAGCAGGATGTGCTCGGTGCCGATGAAGTTGTGGTTGAGGAGGCGTGCCTCCTCCTGGGCCAGTACAAGTACCCGTCGGGCTCGGTCAGTGAAGCGTTCGAACATGCTGGTCCTCCGTCCCGTCAGTGTACCCGGGAGCCCCCTTCAACGTTCGGCCCATCGGCGCGCCGTCCTTGAGGTAATTGCTCTACTCGCTGGCCACCAGCGGCTCTCAGGGCAGGTCGAGCTGGTCGAGCAGCCAGTGCCCGACCCCGCCCAGCATCCGGAGCCGCTCCAGCCGCCACTCCGCCGCGCCCGGCGAACCTCCCGCCGCTGCGCGAACCGGTTCCAGCGCGGCATCCGCCTTCGATGCCCAACGGCGGGCTTCAGCGACCGCCACTTCGATGGCACCGCTGGAGATCACCAGGTCACGGGCCTTTTCACGCGCCGGGGCGTCCAGAGGCGCTCCGAGAATCGACCGAAGGTCATCGCCGGCCCCGTTGACGCCGAGCGCCAGGATGACCGGCAGGGTGTAGGTCCCTTCGACCATGTCATGGCCCGCCGGTTTGCCGAGGGCCTCGTCGGAGCAGATGACGTCGCGCACGTCGTCCCAGATCTGGAATGCCATGCCGAGAGCTTCCCCATACGAGGTCAGGGCGTCGACCCAGGGGCGGGGCGCGCCTGCCACCAGCGCTCCGATCCGGGCCGAAGTGGACATCAGCGACGCGGTCTTCCCGGCAATCGAGGACCTGTACGCCTCGGCCGGGCGCCGGACGTCAAAGGCGTAGCGAAGCTGGCCGACCTCTCCTTCGCAGAGACGGCTGATCGTCCGGGCGAGAAGGGCGGCGACCTCGGTCCCGAGGGAGGCCGCTATCTCCGAGGCGCGCGCGAGGAGGAAATCGCCGGCGAGGATCGCGACGAGGTTGCCCCATTTCGCGTTGACGCTCGCGACTCCACGCCGGTTGGTCGCCTCGTCCATCACGTCGTCGTGGTAGAGCGAACCGAGGTGGACGAGCTCAACAGCGACTCCGCCGCGGACCGCTTCGTCGCTGACGGCGGCGCCGCGCCTGGCAACGTGACCGTCGGCTGCGTCGCGGGCCGCTGCCTGTGATGCGGCTATGAGAAGCGCCGGGCGGAGCCTCTTGCCACCCGCAGACGCGAGATGGGCGGCGACTTCGGAAAGGAACCGGTCTTCGGCCGCGGTGGCCTCGGCGAGAGCCAACTCGACCCGACCCAAGGCCTCCTCGAGGCCAGGGAGACGCAGCTCTTCCACGACGTTCACTCCGGGCGAGCGTAGGCGAGACCCGCGGGCTTCACGAACTGGCATGGTTGTCCGTCCATACCCGCAACGGGGCCCGCTGCCCTGGTCGCCGAGGGCTCAAAAGAGGTTCGCGCCAATAATTCTGCGAACCCCTCTAGGGCGGTGCTTCCGCTCCGGCCGTACCTTGGCCGTCAGTCGCGCTCCTGCTCTGGGCGCATGGTCGGGAAGGCGATCACGTCGCGGATGGCCTCGGCGCCCGAGAGCAACATGGCCAGCCGGTCGATCCCGATACCCAGCCCGCCGGTTGGCGGAAGGCCGTACTCGAGCGCACGCAGGTAGTCCTCGTCGACGACCATGGCCTCTTCGTCGCCGGCGGCCTTCTCCGCGGCCTGCGCTTCGAAGCGGGCGCGTTGCTCGTCGGGGTCGACCAGCTCGCTGAACGCGTTGCCCAGCTCCCGCCCGGCGACGATCGGTTCGAAACGCTCCACGTAGCCCGGCCGGCTGCGATGGTCACGCGACAGAGGTGAGACCTCCTTCGGGTAGTCGAGGACGAAGACCGGTCCCCACAGGGCATGCTCGGTGGTCTTCTCGTAGATCTCGAGGATCAGCTTGCCGGGTCCCCAACCGGGATGTGGCTCGACGCCGGCGGACTCGGCGACCTTGCGCAGCTCGTCGATCGGGGTGTCGAGATCGACCGTCACACCGGCGTGCTCTTCTATCAGCGATGTCATCGTGGCGCGCTTCCAGGGGACCGCCAGGTCAAGCGGCCTGCCTGCGTACGTCAGGGACGTGGTGCCCAGCAGGTGCTGCGCGGCGCCGGCGACGAGGTTCTCGGTGAGGGCCATCATGTCGGTGTAGTCCGCGTAGGCCTGGTACAGCTCGAGCATTGTGAACTCGGGGTTGTGGCGCGGGGAGATCCCCTCGTTGCGGAACACCCGGGCGATCTCGAAGACCCGCTCGAAGCCTCCGACGACGAGCCGTTTGAGGTAGAGCTCCGGCGCGACGCGCAAGTACAGGTCGAGGTCGAGCGCGTTGTGGTGGGTGACGAACGGCCTCGCTAGCGCGCCTCCGGGGATCGGATGGAAGACGGGGGTCTCGACTTCGAGGAAGCCGCGGTCCTCGAGCCAGGTGCGGATCCACGAGATGAGCTCGCTGCGCAGGGCGAGGGTCGCGCGCGACTCCTCGTTGGCCCACAGGTCGGCGTAGCGCTGCCTGTAGCGCATGTCGACGTCCGTTATCCCGCGCCACTTGTCGCCGAACCCGCGGCGCGCTTGCGCCAGCAGGGTCCACTCGGCCACCTTCACCGACAGCTCGCCGGTCTTGGTCCTCACGACCTCTCCCGTCGCTCCGATCCAGTCACCAAGCGAGAGGTGCACGAACCCTTCGAAGTCAGCGGTCCATTTCGCGCCGGCGAAGAGCTGGATCGACCCGGTCGGATCGCGCAGGGTCCCGAACGCCAGCTTTCCCATCTCGCGTCTCAGCATCAACCGGCCGGCGACGGTCACCATCGCACCGGTCTCCGCGCTGGCAGGCAGGTCCGCGTAGCACGTCGCGAGGTCGGCCGCCGTAGCGTCCGGGTCGAAGCGGTAGGGGATGCTCATTTCTGGTTACGGCCGAAAATGATGCGCAGGCCCTCCAATGTGAGCCACGGCTCGTGGTGCTCGATGGCGGCGGAGTACGGACCGATCAAGCCGGCGAGGCCACCGGTCGCGACCACCTGGCAAGGGCCGAGCTCGTCCTCGAGGCGCCGGCACAGGCCGTCGACCTGCGCGGCGAACCCGTAGATCACCCCGGACTGCACCGACTCGACCGTGTTCTTCGCGAGAACACTGCGCGGCTCGATCAGCTCGACGCGCGGGAGCAGCGCCGCGCGGGCGAACAGCGCCTCCAGCGATATCTCGATGCCGGGCAGGATCACGCCGCCGAGATACTCGCCGCGCTCCGACACCACCTCGAACGTCGTCGCCGTCCCGAAGTCGACGACGATCGTCGGCCCGCCGTAGCGCTCGTACGCGGCGACAGCGTCGGCGATACGGTCCGCTCCGACCTCCTTCGGGTTGTCGTAGTGGATCGGCATCCCGGTACGGACACCCGGCTCGACGATCACCGTGTCGACCTTGAACCAGCGATCGGCCATCTCCCGCAGCGCCGTCCTCTGCCGGGGCACGACCGACGCGACGGCAAGACCCGTGATCACATCCTCTGGATCGAGCCCCTGCAGCTGGAACAGCTGATCGATCAGCATCGCCAGCTCGTCCGCCGTGCGCGACGCTACGGTCGCGATCCGCCAGTGGTAGGCGAGCTCGGGGCCGCTGCCGGCGGGGCCGTCACCGGGACCGAACAGCCCGACGACCGTCTGGGTGTTACCGACGTCGATGGCGACCAGCACGGGTTGTCGGTCTCCTAGGCCTCGAGGTCCAGCCCGATGTCGAGCACCGGGGCGGAGTGGGTGATGGCACCGACCGCGATCATCGCGACGCCGGCGGAGGCGTAAGCCCCGACGTTCTCCAAGGTGACCCCGCCAGACACCTCGATCGGCGTGCGGCCACCGACCATCGCGACGGAGGCGGCGACCTCGGACGGGTCCATGTTGTCGACGAGGATCACGTCCGCGCCGGCGAGCAGAGCGGCTTTCACCTGGCCGAGATCGTCGCACTCGACCTCGCACGGGATTCCGGGCCAGCGCCGGCGCGCCTCCTTGACCGCCGCGTCGATGCTGAGGCCTGCAAGGTGGTTGTCCTTGACGAGGATGCCGTCGGAAAGGGAGGCCCTGTGGTTGACGCCGCCTCCTGCGCGAACGGCTGCCTTCTCGAGTGCCCGCAGCCCGGGTGTCGTCTTTCGGGTGTCCCGTATCCGGGCCGTGGGGCCGGCGGCCTCGACGAACCGGCGGGTCATGGTCGCCACGCCGGAGAGGTGACCGAGGAGGTTCAGGGCCGTCCGCTCCGCCGTCAACACGGAGGCCAACGGGCCGTTGACCGTCGCCATCACCCGGTTCATCGGCACCAGGTCGCCATCGGAGGAGCTCCAGGTGACCGCGATGGCCGGGTCCACGGTGGCGAAGACTTCTGTCGCTGCAAGGGTCCCGGCCAGCACGCCGGGCCTCCGGGCGACGAGCGTCCCGGAGGCGGTTGCACCCGGGTCGACCAGCCCGGCGGTCAGGTCGCCGAACACGCCGAGATCCTCGGCCAGCGCGCGTGCGACGACCTCTCGCACCGCCGTGAGCGGGGGGTCCAACCAGTTGGGAGTCACTGCACGAACCTATGTGAAAAGCCGGGGGACGTCTCCGGGTAATCCCGCCGGCGGTGCCCTCCCCTGGTCTCCCGGCGCGCTATCGCCGCGCGGACGAGCGCCCTGGCGGCTACCACCAGGTTCGCCGTGTCGGCGGATCCGACTCCCTCGGTCGCGACCGCTTCTATCTCGGCGGCGGTTGCCGCGAGGGATCCGGCGTCGCGCACGACACCAGCACCGGCGCTCATGGCGCGCTGGAGGCGTTCACGGGACTTGACGGTGTCGTTGGTGGGAATGCGCTCCGGCGTGGGCGTCTCGTCGACGAGCCACTCCGCCCCAACGACACCCTCGGTTGCGGCACCCCCGCCTATCAACGCGCGCAGCGCTCCTGTCGCGTCGGGTCCGTCTTTTCCCCTCAGTACTGCTTCGACCACGCGGGCACCGAACACCATCCCCTCCAGCAGAGAGTTCGATGCCAGCCGGTTGGCGCCGTGCACACCCGTGCAGGCGACCTCGCCGGCCGCCCACAAACCTGGCAGGGCGGTCGCTCCGTCGAGGTCCGTCAGGACGCCACCGCACATGTAGTGCGCCGCCGGCGCGACGGGCAGCCAGTCGCGGGTGGGATCAAGACCGGCGCCACGCGCCGACGCCGCGAGCGTCGGGAAGCGCGACTCGAAGCCCTCGATCGGTGTCACGTCGAGCCAGACGTAGTCCGCACCGGAGTCCGCCATCGCCGCCGCCACCGCCGCGGCCACGACGTCTCGCGGCAGCATCTCGTCGACGAAGCGCCGACCGGCGGGATCGCGCAGCACCGCTCCCTCGCCGCGCAAAGCCTCGCTCAGGAGCGGCCGGGGACCCTCGTAAGACCCGTAGAGGGCGGTCGGATGGAACTGTATGAACTCGACGTCCGCGACCGCTACGCCCGCTCGAAGCGCCATCGCCAGTCCGTCCCCCGTCGACTGCGACGGGTTTGTCGTCACAGCGAACAGCTGACCGGCACCTCCGGTCGCGAGGAGCGTGTGGGGTGCGCGCAGCCCTGTACCTGCCTCGAGGGTCACCCCCCGGCAACGACCGCCCTCCACGATGAGATCCTCCACCCACGTGTGCTCCCACACCCGCGAGGCCATACCCCGAGCGGCTTCCACCAGGGCGCGCTCCACCTCGGCGCCTGTCGCCGCGCCACCGGCGTGTACGACCCGCGGCGCCGAGTGGCCCCCTTCCCGGGAGAGCTTCCATACGCCGCGCTCGTCACGGTCGAACTGGGCTCCGAGCGCGGCCAGCTCGCGAACGCGCCCGGGGCCTTCGGATACGAGCGTCTGCACAGCGTCGCGGTCGCAGAGTCCGGCGCCGGCGCGCATGGTGTCGTCAGCGTGCAGGTGCAGCGAGTCGGGGTGCCGCACGTCCGCCTCGCTGTGGTGCAACACCGCGGCGACGCCGCCCTGGGCCCACTGCGTGGCCGAGTCGGCAAGGGCACCTTTGGACACCACCCCGACTCTGAGACCGGGCTCGGCGGCAGCAGCCCGGACGGCTGCCGACAGGCCCGCGACGCCGCTCCCGACGACGATGAGGTCGAGTTCTGCCCCCTGCGCGGTCAAGACGGGGTGCTTCGAAGCGCCACCCCGCTTGAAACGGCCTCCTCGTCGGGAATCGCGCGGTTCCACTGGTCCACGTGCACGACTGTAGGCGTGTGCCCCTCGAGCTCATCGCTCTCGTAGTCGGCGTAGGTGATGATGATCACTTTGTCCCCGACGTGCACGAGCCGGGCGGCTGCACCGTTCAGGCACACCTGACCCGGTTGTCCCGTGATGGCGTAGGTTTCGAAGCGGGCACCGTTGTCGATGTCGAGGACGGCCACCTGCTCGTGCTCGAGGATGTCGGCTGCAGCCATGAGCTCCGGGTCGAGGCTGATCGACCCTATGTAGTTGAGATCGGCCTCGGTCACGGTGGCCCGGTGGATCTTGGACTTGAGCATGCGGCGGCGCATACGGGGCGTCCTCCTGTGTCGGTAGTCAGTCGGGATTGGCCGGCGGTGGGGTCGCGGCGATGTTGTCGATCAGCCGCGCTCGGCCGATACGCGCAGCCATGAGAAGGCGGACCTCGCTGGTGACCCTGTCGGGAGTCCGCAAAGTGGCGGGCTCGGCAACGGCGGCGTAGTCGAGGGTAAAAGCGGGCTGGCCGGCGAGAGACTCGGCCATCGCTTTCTCGACAAGAGCAGGCTCGTCGATGCCTTCGTCCTCGACCGCGCGCTTGCCGGCGAGCAACGCGTAGAAGAGATGAGGAGCCGCCTCGCGCTCTGCCGCGGTGAGATATGCGTTGCGGCTCGACATCGCGAGGCCGTCGGTATCGCGCACGGTAGGGCAGACGACGATCTCGACCGGCATCGACAGGTCCTCGACCATGCGCCGGACCACGGCCAGCTGCTGGTAGTCCTTTTCCCCGAAGTACGCCACGCAAGGGCCCGCCAGCGAGAACAACTTCGCCACGATGGTCGTCACGCCCGCGAAATGACCCGGACGGGAAGAACCTTCGAGAACGTCAGTGAGCTCACCGGCAACCGAAACGGTTGTCGCCGGTGGCTGCGGCCACATCTCCTGCGGGATGGGCGCGAAGACGATCGCGGCGCCCGCCTCGCCCGCCAGCCGGCAGTCCCGCTCGAGATCGCGCGGGTAGCCGGCGAGGTCCTCTCCGGCTCCGAACTGCAGCGGGTTGACGTAGTCGGTGAGCGTGACCACGTCGCATTCCGAGGCGGCCCTTCGGATGAGCGACATGTGGCCGCCGTGTAGGGCACCCATCGTCGGGACCAGCCCGACCTGCTGCCCTTTGGCGCGGCAGGACTCGAGCCGGCCTCGCCACGCGGCTGCCTGTTCGACGAGCTCGAGGTTCAAAGAGTTCCCTCACTGACGTTCCAGCCCCTCGACGAGGGTGCCGTTCGTGTGTGTGTCGGGAAATGCTAGCCGAGGGTGCTTCAGATCGTGCCAGCGGGCCGGATGCCCCGCGCAAGGTCGGAAGTCAGGTGCCCGATGACGAGCTCCGGAGCGAGGTCCCCCAGGGGCACGAGCACGAAGCCCCGGGTCCACATGCGGGGGTGCGGGACCACCAGGTCCGGGTCATTGACGCTTTCGTGGCCGACGAGGAGAACATCGACGTCGAGCGTTCGGGGCCCCCATCTCTCGAGCCGTTCGCGGTTGGCGGCCGCTTCGGCGGCTTGCGCCGCGGCGAGCAGCTCCCTCGGGGTGCGGTCGGTGAGCAGCTCGACGACGCAATTGAGGTAGGCCCCCTGTCCGGGGGGACCGCCCACCGGGTCGGTCTCGTAAACCGGCGAGACGGCCGACACGTCGGGCAGCCGGGCGATCGCGCCGGCCAGGAAGGCCCGCCGGTCACCGAGGTTGGACCCGAGGCCCAGGAACGCCCGCACCTTCGGCTTCGGCCCGCGGCGGGCCTGGATCGCGCTCTCGGCCGTGGGTGGCCCGGGGGCGTCGCCGGCCGGGGGGCGCGGCCGGGTCGGGGCGGGAGCCTGGCGCTGGGGACGTCGGGGGTCGGGCAACGGTGCGGGTGGGTGGGCCGGTAAGGGGGCGGGTCGGGCCGGTGGGCGGGTCGGCTCAGCCGGCCCGGGTTCGGCGGATGGTCACCCCGGCGGTGGCCAAAGATACCGGCACCGGGGGGCGCAGCTTGCGGAGGGTCACGGTGACGGCTTCGGCTCGGGGAGCGGCGGCGAGAGCTGCGGCCGCGATGCGCTCAGCCAGGTGCTCGAGGAGATCCGAGTGTTCCCCGGCTATCGCGCCGGCCACCGCCTGGGTGACCGCTCCGTAGTCGGCGGTGTCGTCGAGGTCGTCGGAGCGCCCCGGCGCGGTGAGATCCAGCTCCAGGTCGAGGTCCACCTCGAATGGCTGGGGCCGCTCGCGCTCCTCGGGCAGCACGCCGTGCGTGCCTACGGCGCGCAGGCCCCGCAGCTCTATTCGATCGGTCGCGGGTCGATCGGTCGCGGGCCGGTGGGTGGCGGGGCGGTCCACAGCTCAGCCCTCGTCTCAGCCCCCGAGCGCCTCGGTGGTGTGGCCCGCCACCTGAGGCACGAGGGCCACCAGCTCCCTGCCGGCTGGGCCCATCTGCCGGCCCAGGATCCTCTCGACGACGGCGATCGCCTGAGGCCCGCTCGGGACCATGCCTGACCAGCGGAGGTAGCCGGCGACGACCCCCATGAGCCTGTCCCCGAGCTCCTCTTGGTGGATGAGGACGCGCTCGCCGGCGGCGAGCCAGTCCTTGATCTGCGAGTAGAGCCCGGCGAGGACGATGCTGGCGTCGTCGTGCGGCGCGAACGGGACGTGCGACCAAGTGACCCCCATCTCGTCGTACGCATGGAGGTTGTGCGGGGAAGGCAGAAGCGAGACCACCCGCGTGAAACCCTCACCCCGAAGCCAGAGGATCTCCTCGTGACGGCGCACCTTCCTGTGGTTGCGTGCGTACCCGCCGGGACGTTCGCTGATGGCCAGCTTGCCTTTGATGATCCACGCGAAGAAGCGCGGCTGGATGCCCTTCGCCCACTTGCCCTTCATCGAGCCGGAACTCCGGCTACATCCGATTCGGGTCTTGGTCGCGCTTCGGCGAGGTGAATTGCCTGACTCACCGGACGCACGTCGTGCACGCGGACCACGTCCGCTCCCCTGGTCACTGCCCAGGTGGTGGTCGCGACCGTTCCTTCGAGCCGGTCTTCCGGCCCGGCGGACTCCCCCGTCTCGCCGGCGGCGAGGCGACCGAGAAACGACTTGCGGCTCGTGCCGACGAGCACAGGTATCCCGGTGTCTACCAGCTCGTCGAGGTGACGCAGCAGGCTCAGGTTGTGCGCCGGGGTCTTCCCGAAGCCGATACCGGGGTCGATCCAGAGATTCTCGACGCCGGCCCGGCGGGCTGTCTCGGCGCGCTCGACCAGATAGGACTTCACCTCGGCCACCACGTCCACGTACCGGGCGTGCTGCTGCATCACCTCGGGGTCGGCGGGCATGTGCATGGCGACCCACGCGGCGCCCGTCTCGGCGGCGACGGGCCAGAGGGAGGCGGAGACGTCGTTGATGATCGAGGCGCCGGCGGCGACGGCCGCGCGGGCCACGGCGGGCTTGCGGCTGTCGATGGACACCACGATGTTCTCTCGGGCGAGGGCTTCGACGACGGGCACGACCCGCCGGAGCTCCTCCTCCTCGGGCACCGGCCTCGCGCCCGGTCGGGTGGATTCCCCGCCGACGTCGACGATGTCGGCTCCTTCGGCTGCCATGGCCCGGCCGTGGGCAACGGCCGCTTCGGGATCCAGCCAGCGTCCCCCGTCTGAAAATGAATCCGGGGTGACGTTGAGCACGCCCATCACACGGGTCACGGAGTCACAGTACAGGGCGCCTCGGGACGGCAGGGAGGCCTCAGTAGCGCCGCGAGCCGTGTATGAAGCCCATCGCCTCGCTGCGAGCGGCGGCGCTGTCACGCATGAGCCCTCGCACGGCCGAGGTGACGGTCGTCGCACCAGGTTTGCGGACGCCGCGCATCGACATGCACAGATGCTCCGCCTCGACCACGACCAACACCCCACGCGGGCCCAGCACCGCTTCAAGGCAATCCGCGACCTGGGTCGTCAGCCGCTCCTGAACCTGAGGCCGGCGGGAGAACCCGTCGACGAGTCTCGCGAGCTTCGACAGGCCGGTGATTCGGCCGTCCTCGTTGGGGATGTAGGCAACGTGCGCCAAGCCGAACCAGGGGACGAGGTGATGCTCGCACACGCTGTAGACGGGGATCTCCTTGACCATGACCATCTCGTCATGGTCGGCCTCGAACATCACCGACAGGTGCTGCCCCGGATCCTCCCGTATCCCCGAGAAGATCTCCTCGTACATCCGGGCCACCCGGCGCGGCGTTTCGAGCAGACCGTCGCGGTCGGGGTCCTCGCCGATGGCGATGAGGATCTCGCGCACCGCCCGTTCGATGCGCGCGAGGTCCAGTGTCGGCCGCTCGTGACCTGGCCCTTCCTCGCTGCGGAACGGGTGGAGGCTCGTCACTGCTCGGATGGCTTGGGCGGCGCGGGGCGCGAGCGTGCCGTCCGCGAGATCGTCTGCTGGGCAGCGCGGCGCTTCGGCGCCGCCGGTGTGGCGCGCGCATCCCGCGGTGCCGGCGTGGTGGCGGCCCGGGCCTTGGGATTGGTGGGCGGCGGTGCTGCCTTGGGATTGGTGGGCGGCGGCGCTGCCGCGCGCTTCGTGGACGTCTTGACAGCGGCGGGCTTCGCGCCGGCCTGGGCATTGGGGGTCCGCTTCAGTGCCGTCGGCGGCGCGGCGGCGCGGGGCGTGGAGGTTCGCGTGGCGGCACCCACCGGGGCCGCGCGACCCGGGGCAGCGAGAGGCCGCCGGCGGCGACCCGGAGCCGCCACGGGCTCGGGCTTCACGGGTATCGCGATGCCACCGGCGTCACCGCGGTCCGGCCGGCGGCGAGCACCCGTCTTGCCGGCGCCGTTCGACGGCACCGCATCAGTGGGCCAAGGCGTGAGAGGACCGAGGATCTCCTCGAGGTCCATCGTGTCGAGCGTTTCCTTCTCGACCAACTCCTGCGCCATGCGGTCGAGCACATCCCTGTGGTGGACCAGCACCGCACGTGCCCGTGTGTGCGCCTCCTCGATCAGCGCGCCCACCTCGCGGTCGATGGCGGCGGCGACCTCTTCGGAGTAGTTGGGCTGGTGGCCGAATTCGCGGCCGAGGAAAACCTCCCCGTCGCGCTGGCCCAGCTGCTGCGGCCCGAGAGTGTCGCTCATGCCGTACTCGGTGACCATGGCGCGGGCGATGCGGGTGACCTTCTCGATGTCGTTTTCGGCGCCGGTGGTGGGTTCAGAGAAGACGATCTCCTCGGCTGTCCTCCCCCCCAGGGCCATCGCCATGGAGTCGCGCAGCTGGCTGCGCGAATGGTTGTAGCGATCCTCCGGCAGCGTGAACGTCAAGCCCAGGGACCGGCTGCGCGCGACGATCGATACCTTGTGAATCGGGTCGGCGTGGGTGAGCACGTGCCCGACGATCGCATGGCCGGCCTCGTGGTACGCCGTCACCAGCTTGTCGTGCTCGCTCATCACCAGCGTCTTACGCTCCGGCCCGGCTAGCACACGGTCGATCGCCTCCTCGCATTCGCGCATACCGATCTGGCGGAGGTTGCGGCGTGCGGCGAGGATGGCTGCTTCGTTGAGCAGGTTTGCCAGGTCGGCGCCTGTGAACCCCGGCGTTCGTTTGGCCAGCACGTCGAGGTCGGCGGACCCCGCCAGCGGCTTACCGCGCGCGTGCACCCCGAGTATCTGGCGGCGGCCGGCCAGGTCCGGCCGGTCGACGACGATCTGGCGGTCAAAACGACCGGGCCTCAACAGCGCGGGATCCAGAATGTCCGGCCGGTTCGTCGCGGCGATCAGGATCACACCGCCGCGCACGTCGAAGCCGTCCATCTCCACGAGAAGCTGGTTGAGCGTCTGCTCCCGCTCGTCGTGCCCGCCCCCGAGACCGGCGCCGCGATGGCGGCCGACCGCGTCGATCTCGTCCATGAACACGATCGCCGGGGCGTTGGTCTTCGCCTGCTCGAACAGGTCGCGCACTCGGCTCGCACCGACACCGACGAACATCTCGACGAAGTCCGAGCCGGAGATCGAGAAGAACGGAACACCAGCCTCTCCCGCAACGGCGCGCGCCAGGAGCGTCTTGCCCGTACCAGGCGGGCCGAAAAGCAGAACGCCCTTGGGGATCTTCGCTCCCAAGGCCTGAAATCGGCTTGGTGACTCGAGGAACTCCTTGATCTCCTGGAGCTCAGCCACCGCCTCCTCTGCGCCTGCGACGTCGGCGAATGTCACCTTCGGCTGGTCTTTTCCAGCGGTCTTCGCCCTCGACTTGCCGAATTGCATCACCCGCGAACCGCCGCCCTGCATCGAGTTGACGAACAGGAGGAACAACCCGACGATGAGCACGATCGGCAGGTAGCTCTCGAGGATCGAGACCCACGGGTTCGACTTGGTGTGCGAGACCTTGACCGTCGCACCCGACGCGATGATCTTGCTCGTCAACGACTCGGTCAGGCGGTCGGGATAGTCCACCACGTAGTCGGTGCCGTCGCGCAGCTTGCCGGTAACCGAGTCGGACCCGTCGTGGATGGTCGCGGTGGCGACCGCGCCCTTGGTGGCGAGGTCCTGCTCGTAGTCGCCCAGGGTGATGTTGGTACGGCTCGGCCCCGAGCGAAGCACGCTGAACAGAAGCAATCCGACGATCACCGCCACTAGGGCGTACGCGACCGGATTGCGCAGCAGCTTCTTCATCGGCGGCTACTCGAGGTCATGGATCAATAAGGGTAGCGGTCGGCCCGCTCCTTGGGAGATTCGCCGTCGCCCGCCGATTCACCCAGGTAGGTGGCGACAAAAGGAAGATTCCGGTACCTCTCTGCCACGTCGAGGCCGTAGCCGACCACGAAGTCCGGCGGGATACGGAAGCCCTCGTAGGCGAGGTGGAGATCAACCGACTGAAGCCCGGACTTCACGAGCAACGCCACCACCTCGAGCGAGGCGGGGTGGCGGGCGAGCAGGTTGCGCCGCATGTAGGACAGGGTCAGGCCGGAATCGACGATGTCCTCCACGATGAGGACGTGGCGGCCGGTGAGGTCGATGTCGAGGTCCTTGACGATGCGCACCACGCCGCTGGTGTGGGTGGAGCTGCCGTACGACGAAACCGCCATGAAATCCAGTTCGACAGGCAGATGGATGCAGCGGGCCAGGTCGGACAGGAAGAAGCAGGCTCCCTTCAGGACGCCGACGAGCAGCGGCGGGCGGCGGGCATAGTCGGTGGTGATGGCCTCGCCCAGCTCGCTGATGCGCCGCTGGAGGTCGGCTTCGGGCACGACGACGGGGCCCAGCGCCGGGTCGGCGCCGAAACCCTTCGCGCAGCCCGACTGGCTCGTGCCGCTCATGACCCGCTGACCATACCGGGCCGCCTACCCGTCCTGGCCGCAATCCACCCGCATGCGCCCGGCGGTGCGCGCCACGCGGCGCCCGCCCGACAGCTCGCACGCACGCGCGACGCCCTCGGCGACAGCGAGCACGCGTGCGACCTCCGCGGCCGAGGGGGGGTGCAACTCGTCGTCGGCCGCTTGCTCGCCGGCGCGCAGCCACCGGCGGACGGCTCGCCGGGCCAGCGGGGCACGCGCCGCCTTGAGGGAGCGGGCGTCGGTGGGGTCCACGCCGGCGGCGAGCTCGTCGAGCAGGTCCGCCTCCTCGGCGAGCAGCTGTGACTGCCGGGCGAGGATCGGCACCACGTCCCGGCCGGCTACCTCGCACAGCAAAGGCAGAACGTCGGAGCGGAGGCGGTTACGGAGGAAGGAGGGGTCGTCGTTGGTCGGGTCGTGGAATGGGGTCAGGCCGACCGCTTCGCAGACGGCCGCTGTCTCGGCGCGGCGGAGGCGGAGGAGCGGGCGGTGGGGGCGGACGGCAGGGCCCCGCTTGTCGATGCCGTGCATCCCGGCGAGGCCGTCCAAGCCGGCGCCTCGCAGCAGGTTGATGAGAACCGTCTCCGCCTGGTCGTCCATGGTGTGGCCGGTCATGACCCCCGCGGGCAGCACGGCATAGCGCGCCCGGCGGGCGCGAGCTTCGAGATCGGGGCCGGGCGTCACCGTTACGGTGCGCGCTTCGAAGCGGGCCCCCAAGCGCGACGCGGCATCGTTCACGAGGTCCGCTTCGGCAGCCGACCCGTCCCGGATGCCGTGGTCTACATGCACGACCGTCGCGCGGAGGCCAGCGGCCGCGGCGAGCACCAGCAGGGCCAGCGAGTCCGGTCCACCCGACACCGCCAGATTCACGTCGGTGCCCGCCGGCGGGAAGTCGCAGCACGGCAGCAGCGCCGCGGCGAGGTCCACCTGTCAGCCGGCGGCGGCTGGCGCCGCGGTGGCCCGATGGATCCACGACTGCGGCGAGCGGATCTCGGGCCAGGTGGGCAGCCAGGCGGGAGCCTCCCACACCCGGGCGAGCAGACCGGGGCCGCCGGCGGCCTCCACGGCCTCGATGAAGCGTTCACCCTGCTCGTACTGGCGCAACTTGGCGTCCATACCGATCAGGACGCTGAGGAGCTTGGCGACACCCTTCTGCCGTCGGCGCTGTCGAAGCACGCTGCTGAACCGTGTAGCGCTGGGGATCCGGTCGGCGCCGGCGCGGTCCATGGTGATGTCCCCGTGACCCTCGAGCAGGCTCATCAGCCCGCCGATCTCCTGGATCGCCTCGTACTGCTCCGGCGACGCGATAAGGGTGACGATGCCGCCCTCGTCGAGGGGGTTGCGTCCGGCGCGGATCACTGCGGCTGTCCGCTTGAGCGCCTCGAGCAACGCCTTGGGGTCCGGGTCGATGCCGCCGAGGGTCCGTTCCACGAGGCCGAGGAAGTGGCCGCGCATCCACGGCACCCCCGTGAACTGCGCACGGTGGGTGACCTCGTGCAGGGCCAGCCAGAGCCGGAACTCCCGGGACGGGAAACCGTAGCGCCGCTCGAGCGACACGATGTTCGGCCCTACGTAGTAGACGATGTCCTGCTCCTCCGGGCGCTCCTCCTCGATGAGGAGCTGGTCGTACTGGCCGAGGACACGGGTGGACATCCACCCGAGGACCAGGCCGACTTCCGATCCCGTGAGCACCCGAGACACGTTCGCCGGCAGCGGGGTCCGCGACTTGGTCCGCTCGAGCCTCTCGCTGAGCTTGTCGGTGACCGGCCGGAGCAATCTCTGAAAAGACGCCACGTTCGCGGCCACCCACTCGCCGCGGTCGACCACACGTGCGCGAGCCGGGCCCGCCGTGGAGCGCAGCCCCGTCTCGGCGGCGACCAGCTCCTCGGCCTCCGCGGTGAGTTCCGCGAAGTCCGCCTCCAAAGCACGCCGCTCGTACGTCGCCAGAGGCGGCTGGCGGCTCGCGACCTTACGGGCGACCCGCTCTGCGGTGTCCCAGGAGATCAGGTCGGCCATGCGGCATGGTACCCCTCGATCGCCCGGCGACGGTTGGAGCCGGCCGGTTTTGGCGGCCGTGTCTGCCTCAGGCCGGCAGGCCGTGTCTGCCTCAGGCCGGCAGGCCGGTCAGGCGATCTTTCGGCCACGCGTCCGGGGGACGCTCATCGGCTCGTGGAGGTAGCAGAACTTCCCGTTGTTGTACACCGAGAGGCGGGTGTTGCAGCCGGGCTCGCGACAGGTCCGGCCCTCGCCAAAAGACTTGGAGGGGCGCTCGCTCCCGCTCATTGTGTGCCCTGCAAGAGACCGCTCGCTCATCACTCTCCCCTAACAACGTCCGGCTCGCCCGGATTCCTCGCCCTCCTATACGTGATCTGATCGCGACTTGGATGCCTGCTCGATCACTTCCGCCACCCGCCGGCGCAACGCTGCAGGAACCTGGTCCCTGCAGCTGCGAGCGATCACCACTTTCAGTTCCGCCTCGAAATCGAAAGCGTGAAGGCAAGGGGCGCATTGGTTTAGGTGGCGCTGGATCGCGGTCCGCCGCTCGGGCGTGAGCTCGCCGTCGAGGTAGTGGTACAGGGTCTGCAGAGCGTCGTTGCAGTCCCCTGTGCCGGTCAGCTCGTCGATGCTGGGCTCTTCGTCCATCCTGGTCTCAGCTCGCCTGGTCTCGGCTTTCGGTCTCCACTCATCGGCCTCCACTCATCAGTGGGCCGGGGGGCTCGAGGCCAGCAGACCCCGTTCCCTACCGAAGTCATGCAACGTCTTCTGGAGCGCCTTTCTTCCACGATGGAGACGGCTCATCACGGTTCCTATGGGAACATCGAGAATCTCGGCGATCTCCTTGTAGGAAAAACCCTCTACGTCCGCCAGTAGGACCGCCATGCGGAACTGCTCCGGTAAGGCCTCGACTGCTTCCTTCACGTCTGCTTCGGTGAAGTGCTCGAGGACCTCCTCCTCGGCGCTGCGGCCTGCGCTCACCGCCTCCAGCCCGCCGAGCCGGCGGTACAGGTAAAGGTCCTCGACGTCGTCGAGCTCGGTCTGCTCCGGCCGGCGCCGGCGCGCCCTGTAGGAGTTGATGAACGTGTTGGTGAGGATGCGGTAAAGCCAGGCCTTGAGGTTAGTGCCCTCCTGAAACGACCCGAATGCCCGGTACGCCTTCAGGTAGGTCTCCTGCACCAGGTCCTCCGCGTCGGCGGGGTTGCGCGTCATGCGCAGGGCCGCGCTGTAGAGAGAACCCATGTACTCCATAGCCATATCGCTGAAGCGGGCCTGGTCGGCCATGCGGGAAACCCTACCCGGCGGGTGTGACAGTCCCCTGGTAGTTACCTGAAAATGAGCTAGGAGTCGCGACCCGGGTCTTCTTTTCCCATAGCTTCTGGCGGCATGAAGGTAACGGTGCTCGGCGCCGGCTCGTGGGGGACGACGGTCGCAAGCCTTTCCACGGCCCTCAACCCCACGCTTCTTTGGGCACGCAACCCTTCTGTCGCCGGCGAGATCAACGACAACCACACCAACTCCGCCTACCTTCCCGGTACCAGCCTCGCCCGGCGCTTGCGGGCGACCTCCGACCTCGAGGAGGCGGTACGCCACGGCGACGTGCTCGTCGTCGCCGTCCCCTCGAAGGGCTTCCGCGCAGCGCTCGAAGAGGCCCGCAAGTGGGTGCGGCCGTGGATACCCGTCGTCAGCCTGACGAAAGGGATCGAGGCCGGATCGCTGTTGCGGATGACGCAGATCATCGACGAACTGCTCCCGGGTCACCCCGCTGCTGCTCTGAGCGGCCCTAACCTCGCCAGGGAGATCATGGCCGGGCAGGCTGCGGCGAGCGTCGTTGCCACCGACGACATGGGCGTGGCAGCAGCGCTGCAGTCGGTCCTCGGTCACCGGCTTTTCCGGGTGTACCGCAACCACGACGTCATCGGCGCCGAGATCGGCGGCGCCCTGAAGAACGTGATCGCCATCGCGGCAGGGATCGGTGAGGGACTGGGTGTCGGAGACAACACCCGGGCCGCCGTCATGACCCGCGGTCTGGCCGAACTGATGCGCCTGGGAGTCGCGATGGGGGCAGAACCCCAGACCCTCGCGGGGCTCGCCGGCATGGGGGACTTGGTGGCGACGTGCATGAGCCCGTTTTCGCGGAACCGGACGGTGGGCGAGCAGTTGGGGCGCGGTCGTGGCTTGGACGAGATCCTCGCCGAGATGCACATGGTGGCCGAGGGGGTGAACACCGCGCAGACCGCGCTGGCTCTAGCGCAGCGCTACGGGGTGGAGCTCCCGATCTGCTACGAGATCAACCAGGTCGTGCTGGGCAAGCAGCGGCCGGTGGACGCGTACCGGGGTTTGCGGCCGGCCGGGCACGAGTCGGAGCCGGGGTAGGGCCGGCGGCTCCGGGCCGGGCGCCCCTCGGGCCCGGGGCGCCCGGAATCATGGGGCGAAGACCCGAGTGGGTAGCTTAAATATGCTGAGAGGATACTTAAGCTACCCAGAACACTCCAGCGGGGGTTCCGTTGGGCCGCCGGTCGGGGGCGTTCAGGTCGTCCGGGCGGCCTCCAGCCTGACCCGTAGCCCGGCTTTGAGCACGCCGGCCGCGAGCGCGGCGCCGGCGCCCTCGCCGGCCCGGAGCCGCAGGTCGAGCAACGGCTCCAGACCGAGCGCTCCCAACACGGCGGCGTGCGCCACCTCCCGGCTGCGCTGGCCCGCGACCAGGTGGGACGCCACGGCCGGCGTGGCGAGCACCGCCACCAGGGCTGCGACCGACGTGGCCAGGCCGTCCAGCACGATCACCCCGCCCGCCTCCGAGACGCCCTCGACGACTCCTGTCAGGTAGGCGATCTCCGGGCCGCCGACTCGCCGGAGCCACTCGTGCGGGTCGGCCGGTGGGGCGGCCGCTCCGGCCACCCTCGCCAGGGCGGCCGCCACAACCTCCCGCTTCTTGGCCAGGATCGCTGAATCGGAGCCCGCCCCCAGCCCGACCACGGCCTGCGGGTCCAAGCCGAGCAGCCCGGCGGCCAGGGCGGCCGCCACAGTCGTGTTGGCCACCCCGACCTCGCCGACGGCGACCAGGCCGCGGCCGCGTCCCGGGCCTGACGCCAGCCGGCGGCTGAGCGCGGCGCCGGCGTCCAACAGCGCTCTCACGTCCCGGACCGACATGGCGTCGCCGGCGACAAGGTCACCCCGCCCGTCGGAGGGACGACAGATGACGGCACCCTCGACCGGGTCTCCGTCTACCCCGGCGTCGACGACGACGACCGACATGCCGGCGGTGGCCGCCGCGACGGCGCCGACCGACTCGCCCGCCACCGAGGCTTCGGCTACCTCCCGGGTGACCTCGGTGCCGAAAGCGCTGACCCCGAGCCGGGCAACCGGGTGGTCGGCCGCGACGATCACGAGCGACCCCTCCTCAACGCAGCCCGCCCCGAGCCCGAGCGCGAGCACCTTGTCGACCGCTCGATCGAGGACACCGAGCGCTCCGGGCGAAGCGAGCAGCGCATCGGCCGTGTCACGAGCCGTGACCAACTCGGTCTGTGACGGCAGCCTGACGCGAGCGGCGCGGGACACGGGTGCGCCCGCCCCACCCGATCCGGAAGCGCCCACCGGGCCCGGAGCGGGGTCGCCGCCAGAGGTAGCGGGCCAGCGCTCGCTCAGCACCACCGACTCCAGGGGCATCCGCTGCGACCAGCCGCGCCGCTCCAGACCTGGCGCCGGCGGTCGCTCGTCGGGCCACCCGATGCAGAGCCACCCGAGGGTCTCGACTCCCGCCGGGGCGCCGATCAACTCCCGCAGCTCGAGGGGCTCGAAGAGCGTGACCCAGCCGACACCGAGCCCGTAAACCCTTGCCGTCAGCCAGAGGTTCTGGATGGCGCAGGCGCAGGACCACGTGTCGGCGTCCTTGAACGTCGCCCTTCCCAGGATTCCCTCGGCGGGCGCGCGACGATCGCAGCAGACGACCACGCCCACCGGTGCCTCACGGATGCCTTCGAGGTCGAGATCCAGGAGATGCCGTCCCGACTCGGCGTCCATGAGTGCGGCCTGCGCCAGGCGCGCCCGGTCTGCCATGACAGCGGCCCGCGCTCGCGTGCCTGCGTCACGCACGACCACGAACCGCCATGGCTGCGAGTGCCCCACGGACGGGCCCGAGTGAGCAGCTCTGAGCAGTGCCGTCAGCACCTCGTCAGGAACCGAGTCGGGCCGGAAACGACGGATGTCGCGCCGCGCCCCTACGACCCTCGACAGCGCCTCGCGGTCGGTGACGGGTAACGCCCAGCCGGCGGGATCGCTCGCCCTCTCCGCCGCGCTCGTCCGATCGCCGATCGTGGGGACAGGACGAGGCCAGGTCGCTCGCACGACGCCGAGCGTAGGCTGCGCCCGAGTGAACCCGTCCCCAGCGATTCCTACGAACCCGGGCGTGCCGCGCTTCGCATTCCTCGACCACGACGCCCCGATTGCCTTCGCGCACCGCGGAGGAGCTCTCGAGAACCCGGAGAACACCTGGGCGTCCTTCCACCACGCCCACTCGCTGGGATACCGCTACATGGAGACCGATGTGCACGCGACACGCGACGGTGTCGCAGCGGTGATCCACGACCCCGACCTGCGCCGGGTCGCGGGCGTGGCGGCCGATGTCCGCGCCATGACCTGGAGCGAGCTGTCGAAGGTCGACCTGGAAGGCGACCAACGCGTCCCGCGCCTCGACGAGCTGCTCGAGGAGTGGCCCGAGACCCGATGGAACATCGACGCGAAGCACGACTCGGCGGTCGACACCCTGGTCGAGACCGTCAAGAGAACCAACACCACGGAGCGGGTCTGCATCACGTCCTTCTCCGGCCGCCGGCTCGGGACGGTCAAGCGCGCCCTCGGCCCGACGCTCTGCACGGCGATGGGCCCGGCAGCCATCACTGCCCTGCGGGTCGCCAGCCTCCCGCCGCGCCCTCCGGCGCGTTTACTACGGGCCGGCTTCCGGGGGTTCGGCGCCGCTCAGGTACCCACACGTCAGGGGGCGATCCCGATCGTCGACACGCGTTTCGTGGCGACCTCGCACACCGCGGCACTTCAGGTCCACGTCTGGACCATCGACG
Organism: Acidimicrobiales bacterium; assembly: GCA_035533095.1. NCBI lineage: Bacteria > Bacillati > Actinomycetota > Acidimicrobiia > Acidimicrobiales > Acidimicrobiales bacterium. The sequence continues at coordinate 33,998 of DATLUM010000096.1, forward strand.
AGGAGGCCGAGATGGACCGCCTGCTCGACCTCGGCGTCGACGGGATCATGACCGACCGTCCGAGTCTCCTGAGAGAGGTGCTGCAGCGCCGCGGCGCCTGGGTGAGCGCCTGATCCTGAACCTCTTTAGGACCGAACGCGCGCGCCCGGCGCAAATGACACCGGCAGGTGCTTGATCCCGTTGATGAAGTTCGACTGCAGCCGCTCCGCGGGTCCGGCCGGAGCGAGGCCAGGCATGCGGTCCATCAGGTGCTGGAACATGACCTTGATCTCGAGACGGGCGAGGTTCGCCCCCAGGCAGAAGTGCGGGCCGCCGCCGCCGAACGCCATGTGGGGGTTGGGGTCGCGCCCGATATCGAAACGGTCGGGGTCCTCGAATACCGTCTCGTCACGGTTGGCCGCCGCGTGGAAGAACACCACCTTGTCACCGGCCTTGATCTGCTGGCCGCCGAGATCGAAGTCGGTCACCGCCTGCCGGCGGAAGTTCATCACGGGCGACACATACCTGAGCATCTCCTCGACGGCCGAGTCGAGAAGACGGCGATCATCCAGCAGCCGCTTCCATTGATCGGGGTTGTCGAAGAAGGCCTGCATGCCGCCGGCCATCAGGTTTCGCGTCGTTTCGTTGCCCGCGACCGCGAGCAGCAAGAAGAAGAGCTCGAGTTCCAGTTCGGACAGACGCTCGCCCTCGACCTCAACGTGCGTGAGAGCGCTCATGAGGTCCTCGTGAGGGTCGGCCCGCTTGCCGGCGAACAGCTCGGCCGCGTAGGCGTACAACTCCATCGCTGCCTGAGAGGCCTGGTCGGCGGTGATGCCGTATTCGGGGTCCTCGCTGCCGACCATGCGGTTGGACCAGTCGAAGACGCGGTGACGGTCCTCGCGCGGTACACCCATCAGTTCGGCGATGACGATCAGGGGGAGTTCGGCGACCAGATCGGTCACGAAGTCCGCCGTGCCCGACTCGATCACGCCGTCGATGATCTCGTCCGCGGTCTCGTGAATGCGCTGCTCGAGCTGGGACACCATGCGCGGGGTGAAGCCCTTGTTCACGAGCCGGCGGTACCGCGTGTGCAGCGGCGGGTCCATGTTGAGCATCATGAGCTGCTGCTGGGCCAGCTCCTCCTCCGGGAGGTCCCAGATGAAGACCGCCTTCAACGCTGAGGAGAAGCGCTCGTAGTCGCGGTTCACCGCGACGCAGTCGGCGTAACGGGAGACCGCCCAGAAGCCGGGCCCATTCGCCTCGTCCTGCCACACCACGCCGCGCCGGCGCAACGACGCCAGGTACTCGTAGGGAACCCCCGAAACGTACGCAGACGAGTCAGTGAGATCGACCAAGGAAGCCGTCATGGTGGCGACCGTATGCTTGCTTCACCAGGGGGTCAAACGCTGAGGCCCACCCTGCGGGACGTCAGGCCAGCTCGTCGCGCAACTGTGTTTTCAGGATCTTCCCGGCGGCGTTACGCGGCAGCTGGTAGTCGACGATCGCGATCCGGGTAGGCACCTTGAAAGGCGCTAGCCGCACGCCGAGGTGGTCTTTGAGCGACTGCTCCGTCAGCTCCTCACCTTCCTTGGCCACAACGACCGCTGCGACCTCCTCACCGAGGCGGGGGTGCGGGATCCCGAAGACCGCGGCCTCGTAAACGCCGGGGTGCTCGTATATGGCGGCCTCGACCTCGGCGCTGTAGACGTTCTCGCCGGCGCGGAGGATCATGTCCTTGAGACGGTCCTCGATATAGAGGAACCCGTCCTCGTCGAGGTGGCCGACGTCGCCGGTGCGCAGCCACCCGTCGACGAACGCTTCGGCGGTCGCCTCGGGCTTGCCCCAGTACCCGCGGATGAGCGTGGGACTCTTCAACCAGATCTCGCCTGACCGCCCGGCCGGTAGGACGGATCCGTCGGGGTCGTGGATCGTGATTTCGAGGATGGGCGTAGCCCGCCCGGTGCTCGTCGGGTGCTCGATGTAGTCGCGACCGGTGTTGCCCGGCCCGTACGCGTTCGTCTCGGTCATCCCGTAGCCGATGTTGGGACGGCCTTTGGAAAAAGACCTCGCGACGCGCTTGACCAGCGCCGGCGGGGCCGGTGCGCCCCCGCCGCCGACCGAGCGGAGGCTGGACGTGTCGAACTCGGAGAAGCGCGGGCACTCCAGCAGGTCCCAGCTCTGGGTCGGAACCCCGACGAAGGTGGTGACCCGTTCGCGCTCGATCAACTCGAGTGCGCGCTCGGGATCCCATCGGTGCATCATCACCAGCTTCATCCCGAACGCGAAGCAGCTGAGCATGACCGGGATGCATCCGGTCACGTGGAACAACGGCACGACCAAGATGAAGCTCTGCTCCGAGGCCTCGGCAAAATCAGTGGACGAACCGGCATCGGAGGGAGACGACTGCTCACGGGCACGTTCGACCAGCGCCCGGCACGCGAAGCCCATCAACGACTGCACAACCGCCCGGTTCGTCGACACCGCACCCTTGGGGCGTCCGGTGGTGCCGGACGTGTAGAGAATGGTGGCGTCGTCATCGCCGCTGACGGCGATATCGGGCAGCGGCGCGCCGAGATCGACGACATCAGCCCAAGCATCCACCCCTGACGCCGGTTCACACCGGACGCCGATGGTCCTCACACCGAGACGCTCGCACGCCTCCTTTGTGCGCTCTACGCGATCGCCGTCGGCGATCAGCACCTTGGCTCCGGAATCGGAGAGCGCGTAGTCGAGCTCGTCGTCGACCCACCATGCGTTGAGCGAGACCGAGATCGCGCCTACCGAGGTGATCGCAGCGAACGAGACGACCCACTCGGGGTAGTTCCTCATGCCGATCGCCACCCGGTCCCCGGGGCGCACCCCGTACCGCTCCACAAGGGCCGCTCCGAGGGCGTCCACGTGGTGCATCACCTCCGCGAAGGACCACCGCTCGTCCTCGTAGACGAGGAAAGTCTTGGCTCGGTGGCCGCGGGCGCCGGCGAAGACGTCTCTCAGGCTGGCAGGAGCGTGCTTGAACGCCTTGTACTCCACTCCACCGATGGCCAAGGGGGCCACCTCGAAGATCTGGCCGGGCGCGGTCACCTGCGCCCCGGCCTGCTCGTAGCTCAGCGCCATATGAACTGTCTATCTCACCCCGACGGGCGCTTCTGAGCCAACCGGCCAGCCCCGCAGGGCGAAAACTTTTCACGCGATTCGAGACAGACTCGGGCATATCTCTCGCCAGCGTCCGCGCGTGACGTTGATCACGCTCATAACCTGTAGTAAGCGTTACGCCGGTTCACCGATCAAACGGGGGTTCGTATGAGTGTGACCGCAGCGGAATCGTCCGAAGCAAGGCCACAGGGGATGTCCTGGCTGTGGAGACGGCAACTGGATTCCTATCCGGATACCGCCCAGCGCATGACGTACCTCGCGATCACGGTCCTCGCGACGATCATGCTCTACTACGAACTGTACGTCGGCGGATCCGTGTCGACGCTGTTCCTGGCGAAGTTCCACATGAGCTTCACCTTCCTCGTCTACACACTCGCCGTGGGGAACCTGATCGGTGCGTTCGGGTCGCTGTTCGCCGGCCTCACCGACCGGCTCGGCCGGACCAACCTGGTCGTGGCCGGCCTGATCATCACCGCCGTCTTCGTGGCCTTCATCATCCCGGCGGCGCCCAACAAGTGGGCGTTCACCATCGAGGGATGGATCGTGGCGGTGGTGGAAGGCATCTGCCTCGTGGCCACTCCAGCCCTCATACGGGACTTCTCGCCTCAGGTCGGCAGAGCCTCGGCGATGGGTTTCTGGACCAGCGGCCCTGTGCTCGGCAGCGTCGTGGTGTTCGTGGTCGCCAGCCACACGATCGGCGGCAACCCGAGCCCGGCCTTCTGGACGCACGAGTACCACATCTGCGGCATTGCCGGCCTGGTCGTCGCCGCCATCGCCCTCATCGGGTTGCGTGAGCTGTCGCCGGGTCTCAGGGACCAGTTGATGGTCACGATGCACGACAGAGCACTGATAGAGGCCAAGGCCAAGGGCATCGACATCGAAGCCTCCCTGCGCAACCCTTGGGGCCAGCTGCTCAAGGCCGACGTCCTTGTGTCGGCTCTAGGCATCTCGGTCTTCCTGCTGATCTACTACACGGCGGTCGGGTTCGGGCTGATCCTGTTCACCACCGTGTTCGGGTTCAGCGTGCACGACGGTGACGCCCTCGGCAACTGGAACTGGATCCCCAACGCCATCGCCGTCGTCACCATCGGTTTCGTCTCCGACCGCTTCCGGGTGCGCAAGCCGTTCATGATGATCGGCGGCATAGCAGCCGCGGTGATGATGGTCATCTACCTGGAGCAGATCGGAAACCATCCGAGCTACTACTCGCTGGCGATCATCCTCGCGGCCAGTTCGGTCACCCTCGGCATCGCCTACGTGCCGTGGATGGCCAGCTTCACCGAGACGGTCGAGGCCCGCAACCCGGCGCTCACCGCCACCGGCCTGGCGATCTGGGGCTGGACCATCCGCGTGATCGTCTTCGTCTCGTACATGATCCTTCCGTCGGTCATCAACACCGTCACCCCGCTCGTCCAGTACGGCGGCGAGGTTCAGGCATTGGTGACCAAGTACCCGGCGGCGACACTGCCCCCGTCATTGCTCGCTGGCCTCGCACAGAACCCGACCCCGGCACGACTCGCAGAGGCGCACCAGCTGCTGGGACCGAACTACCTGCAGGAGCTGATCGCCCTGAAGAACGCTCCGGCGTCCGATCTCGCCTACCTGCAGGCGCATGGGCCCAAGGTCGCCAGCGCCGCTGCGCACACCGGGGCGCAGTGGAAGAACTGGTTCTGGATCTGCTTCGGCTGCATGATCTTCTTCCTGCTCACCGTCCCGCTCATGCGGGGCAGATGGAGCCCGAAGCAGGCCAGAGCAGACGAAGAAGCCCACGAGGCGATGGTCCAGGCCGAGCTCGCCAAGCTGGGAACGACCGCAACGGCCTGAGGGGTCAGCGAACGGTAAGAGGGGCGGGGCCTGTCGGCCCCGCCCCTCTTACGCGTCTAGCGGACAGTCCGGAAGAAGGCGCGAACCTCGTCGACGAACAAGGCAGGCTGCTCGAAGGCCGCGAAGTGGCCGCCGCGCGGCGGTTCGTTCCAGTACCGGATGTCCTGGAACTGGCGCGCGGCCCAACGGCGCGAGCAGCGGAAGATCTCCTTCGGAAAGACCGATCCGCCCATCGGGACGGCGATGGGGTCGAGGATCGGGTCGTTGAAGGACTCCCAGTACATCCGTGCCGACGATGCACCGGTGGCCGGCAGCCAGTAGAGCATGACGTTGTCGAGGATCCTGTCGGCGCCCAGGGCACCGACAGGATCGCCCGCGGTGTCGCTCCACGACCAGAATTTCTCGAGGATCCACGCGCACTGGCCGGCCGGCGAGTCGACGAGCGCGTAACCGAGAGTCTGCGGCCGTGTCGACTGCTGCTTGGAGTAGCCGGAGTCGACCGCCATGTACGACTGCACACCGGCAAGCGCCGACTGCTCCATTTCCGTCGGCTCCCCATCGTCGGGGCCCGGGAAGCCGATGATCATGTTCAGATGGATGCCGGCGACATGGTCGGGATCCTGAAGCCCGATAGCCGTGGTCACCATCGCCCCCCAGTCGCCGCCCTGCGCCCCGTAGCGGTCGTAACCGAGCCGCGCCATGAGCGTGGCCCACGCCCGGGCCGTGCGCTTGACACTCCACCCCGTCGAAGCGGGCTTGCCGGAGAAGGCGTAGCCCGGGAGTGAAGGCACCACGACGTGGAACGCGTCCGACTCGTTCCCGCCGTGGGCGGTGGGATCGGCGAGCGGCCCGATCACCTCCAGGAACTCGACAAACGAACCCGGCCAGCCGTGAGTCAGCACCAGTGGTATCGCACCCTCGTGTGGTGAGCGGACGTGAACGAAGTGGATGTCCAGCCCGTCGATGCGCGTGAGGTAGTGGGGCAAGTCGTTGAGCCGGGCCTCACGGGCGGACCAGTCGTAGCCGTCCGACCAGTAGGCGCAGAGCGACCGCACGTATTCGAGAGGAGCTCCCTGTGACCAGTCGCCGACGGTCTCGGCCTCGGGCCAGCGGGTGTTGAGCAGCCTCGAGCGCAGATCGTCCAACGCATCCTGTGCAACGGAGATCTTGAACGGCGTGATGTCCTCGGCCAACGCGACTGCCTCCGTCTTTTTCCCGATGTTGGGCCGCTACCGTAGCCGTCGATGGATCAAGCCGAGCAGCCGACGGGACCACTCGCCGGCGTGCGTGTGCTCGACCTGACCTCGGTCGTCATGGGCCCGTACGCCACCCAACTGCTCGGAGATCTCGGCGCCGACGTGATCACGGTCGAGCCGGGCCGCGGTGAGACCAATCGTGCGATGGGCCCGGGCCCGTCACCCCAGTTCTCGGGCATCTCCCTCAACCTCCTGCGCAACAAGCGCAACATCGCCGTGAACATCAAGCACCCCGACGGCCGCGGCGTGATCCTCGACATCGCCGCGACGTGCGACGTCTTCATCACCAACCTCCGGCCCGGCGCACTCGCCCGTTCGGCGCTCACCTACGACGACGTGCGCTCCATGAGGCCAGACATCGTCTACTGCCATGCACACGGATACCCGACCGGGTCCGAGCGGCAGGACGATCCCGCCTACGACGACATCATCCAGGCGGAGACCGGCATCGCCGACGCGGCCGCGCGCGTCGGCGGCATCCCGCTGGTCGCTCCGACGATCATGGCCGACAAGGTGTGCGGCCTGACTATCGCCTACTCGGTCATCGCCGCCCTCTACCGGCGTGCACTGACCGGCGAGGGCGACCGCGTGGAGGTTCCGATGTTCGACACGGCGACGTCATTCATGCTCGTCGAGCACGGCTCGGCCGCGATCCCACGGCCTCCACTCGGCCACGCCGGCTACCCGAGAATCCTCACGCCCAACCGGAAGCCGTGGCCGACCAAAGACGGCTGGATCATGGTCCTGCCCTATACGCGTGATCACTACGACTCGATCTTCACCGCGACCGGGCGCACCGACATGCTGGGTGACGAGCGTTACGCGACGGGCCGAAATCGCATCGCCAACTCGGGGTTCCTGTACGACCAGGTCGGGCAGATGCTCACCCGGCGGACGACGGACGAGTGGCTCGCCTTCTTCCGGGAGCACGACATCCCCGCCGGTGCCGTCGGTTCGCTGGACGATCTCGTGGAGCAGCTACCCGAGAGCGATCATCCGCATGTCGGCCGGTACAAGGTCATCCCCCCGCCAGTTCGTTTCGCCAGCGCGCCGCAGAACGTCCGCCGTCATGCGCCTCGTATCGGCGAGCACACCGAAGAGGTGTTGCTCGAGATCGGCTACGACCAGGCGGATGTCGCGGCACTGCGCGCGTCCGGTGCGCTCGCAAGCGCTGCAGCCGAGTTCTCCTGAACCGGCCGCGCGGTAGCGAGTGCCATCGTAAGAGTGAACAACGCGAACGCCAGGAGCACGTCGCCGAGGAACCACCCGGTCAGCTTCAACCCGATCGTCAAGCCGAGCTGATTTGCCTGTGCCGGGCTGATGCCCGCGATCGAGGGCGGGACGGCCTGGTCGACTTGCGCGACCGCTGCGACGAACTGCGCTGCGAGCATCCCGAGCACGCCGGCGGTTGCACCTGCGGACAGGTGCCGGTCGCGCCATATCCACAGCGCCGCGAGGATGGGCACCAAGGCTATGGCTACAGCGGACAGGACGTTGCCAGTGACCACCTGCCACGGCAGGGCGAACGCGTCGCCGAGGTTGAAGGAGAATCCCCGTCCCGTCACGGTGCTCGCGCCTTCGTAGTGGTCCCACGCGGGCAGGAACAGACCGGCCGTCGCGAGGCTGAGCACGGCGACGCCGACGACGGCAGCGGCTCTGGGCACCGGGGGGCGCTCGGCCGGGACGCCCGCTGGTGCATGTCCGGCGCGAGTCGATCTGCGCACCGCGATCGCCGCCACGATCGCTCCGGCCGCGCCTACGAACCACGCGGCAACCATGAGCCACATACCGGCGCCGGCTTGTGACGTGCCGTAACGGAAGACCTCACCGAGGTCAGAGAGCCTGAAACCGGCTTCTGCCGCGGCTGCGCCGATCGCGATGCCCGCGGCTGCCCTCACCCGCGCGGGGCTCGAGAGTCCGAACCCGAGGGCGAGGGCCCAAACACCGGCCACCACGCCGTACAGGGCGACCTGGTCGGCCTGCGAAGCGATCGACTGGGGGGAGTCGCCGGCGAAGTAATTCGGGAACATCGCTACGACGTGGAGCACGACCGTGGAGGCCAGGAGAGCTCCGGCCGCTAGCTCCAGGGCGGAGGGGTGGCGCCGGTGGTCCATGCCGGACATTGTTGCAGTGCAAGGTGAACAGAAGCTGAGCGCGGGCCCCTATGACGATGTCGCAGATATGCCCGTCGGTGCGCCGACCACCGGACCGGGACCGCTTGCGGGACCGAGCTGCGCGGCCGGCACGGCCACCGACGACCGCAGCGCCAAGTTGGCCAGGTCCGACGCGTCGCCCACGTACACCACGTAGCGGCCTGCCGCCACCGACCAGGACCCGATGGTCCCGGGCGCGCCGCTCCAGGTGGCCAGGTCGCCGGCGGAGACCGCGAACCGGACGGGCGTGCTCTTGCCGGGCAGGAGGTCCAACCTCGTGAAACCTCTCAACTGGCGCGGTGGCTCTCCGGTCGAGGATGGAAGCCCGATGTAGCACTGCGCGACGTCGCTGCCCTCACGCGTACCGACGTTGGCGACGCGCGCGGTCACGGTCAGGCCCGGTCCCTTCCCCACCTTCACCTGGAGGTTCGAAAAGCGGAACGTCGTATACGACAGTCCGTACCCGAAGGGAAACTGTGGTTGAGCGCCGGTGCTGTCGTACCAGCGGTAGCCGACGTCGATGCCGTCGTCGAAATACGTGGGTCCTTTGAGCGACGCGAACTCCCCCGCGGCAGCGTCGGGGCGGGGCCCGCCCGGAGCCGGCCAGGAGACCGGCAACTTGCCCCCCGGATCGACGGCACCGGTGAGCAGGTCCACCAGTGACTGCCCGGCCTGCTGCCCCGGGTACCAGGTCTCCAGGACCGCAGCGACAGACCCCAGCCACGGCATGTAGACCGGCGCTCCGGACTCGATCACCACGACGGTGCGCGGGTTGACCGCTGCAACGGCCGCGACCAACGCGTCCTGGTTGCCAGGCAACGAAAGAGTCGTGCGGTCATGGCCTTCGGACTCGACATCGTGGACCACGACGACGGCGACCCGGGCGGTGCGGGCCAGCCGTTGGGCGACCGCCAGGTTGGCGCCGTCGGTATACGACAGGCGTGACCCGATCGTGTCCTGGAGGGCGTCCAGCGCGGTGGTCACCTGCCGGGAGCGCACGTGCATGGCGCCGTGCCCGGCTGTCATTGGACTGCCGCCGTTGGGACCGATGAGAGCGACGGTCGCGGTGGGGTCGAGCGGTAGGACGCCGGCATTCTTGAGCAACACCGAACCCTCGTCGGCGGTCTGTAGAGCCACCGCTTGATCGGCCGCGGTCGACACCGCCGCGTTCGGTTGGAGCTGATGGGGCGAAGCGATCAGGTCGAACCTGAACAGCACCTCGAGCAAGGGTCGGACCAGCGAGTCGAGCTCGGCCTTGGGCATGGTGCCGGCCGAGACCGCCGCGGCAATCGCAGCCGGCTGGTAGAGCCGCGTGCACTTGACCTGCGATACGCCGGCGGCGAGCGAGGCAGGCTGGTCGAAGATCGAACCGCAGTCCGAGCGCACGAAACCGGCAAAACCCCAGGCGCCGCGAAGTTGGTCGACAAGCAGCGCCTGGCTCTGGCAGGAGGGCACGCCGTTGATGAGGTCGTACGCGCACATCACACCGCCCGGGTGCGCATGCTGGATCACGGTGGACCAGGCGGGAAGGTAGATCTCGTGGAGTGCACGGTCGGCGACGACGACGTCGTCGCGGAGGGTGCCCCTCCCGGTCTCCTGGTTGTATGCGGCGTAGTGCTTCACCACTGCGACGACGCGGTGGCTTTGAATACCGTCGACGAGTGGCACCGACAGCGACGCCGTGAGGTAGGGATCCTCCCCGAGCGACTCGTACGCCCGCCCCCACAAGGGATCCCTCTCGATGTTGATGGTCGGAGCGAGAGCCATGTCGACACCGACCGCCGCGTCCTCGGCCCCGATGACCTGCCCGTACGAGCGGGCCAGGCCGGGGTCGAACGCTGCCGCGTCGGCGATGGGCGCAGGGAGCTGCGTAACCCCGACGAACTGGCCGGCGGCAGTCCGCCACCCACTGCCGACGCCGGCGGCCCCGTCCTGCTCGGTGATCGCCGGAATGCAAAGCGAGGGGATCGCGGGGCTCAAACCCTCGAAGGGATTTGCCGAGCTGCCCCCCCAGTAGAGGTGCAGCATTTCCGCCTCCTGCAGAGGCGTCATCGCCGACAGCAGCATCTGTGCCCGCTGGCCAGACGGGAACGAGGAATCCATCCACGGGCACGCCGTCGAGAGCTTCGCCCCGCCGGCCGCGCCCGGCGCGGCCCGAGGGGCTCCGCCGTCGTCGCCCGACGCGGGCCCGACCGCGGCAAAGACGCCACCAACGAGGGCGGTCGCCGCCGCGGCGGCCGCCAGCGCCGGGCGCCACAACGGTGGCCGGTTCCGATCGCCGCTGAGGTTTTCCATGCTCCTTCGCGTGGAAGTGTGCCAAGAACGTGTCGGCTTGTCCGGTCGCGCCGTTCAGTAAGTTCTCAGCTACCCGCCGTGCGAAGGGCGTACGAATGCCGCCAGTCGGCGAGCAACGACCTGACCGCCGTCACCAGGGCGATCGGCTGGTCGAGCATCACGTGGTGGTAGGCGAGGGGGATCTCGATGACCGGCGCCGTGCGGCCGAGCAGCTCGTACATGTGGGCCCCGATGTCCGGGGTGACCAGGCCGAACTCGGCGCGCAGTATCGCCACCCGGCAGTTGACACCGCCCAGAACCCGCGGGTCGAACTCACCGAGGTTGTTGAAGAAGGTGGGGTCGAACTTCCAGCTCCAGCCGCCGGGTACCTGGTGCACCGAATGCTGCTTGACGTGCTCGACGACATACGGAAGCAGAAACGGTTGGTCGGGAACGGTGCGGAACCTCAGCAGGGCATCCTCGCGGGTGGGGTACAAGCGCAGTGGGCCGAATGCCTGGTGGTTCGTGTTCGCCTCCTGCTCGGGCGTCGGCTCGCGCACAGGCGAGTCGATGATGATGATCCCTTCGAGATCGTTCCCGTGGCGCGCCGCGGCGTGGAAGGTGACGAACCCGCCGAGGCTGTGGGCGAGGATGACAGGCGGTTGCGGTGACGCCGACGTTGCGAGAGCGGCGACTTCGGCCGCCCATTGGGGGAAGGTGTAGATCGGCCGGCGCCCGCTGTCGCCGTGCCCGGACATATCGATCGCTGTGACGCAGCATTCGTTGGAGAAAAACGGAGCTACGTGGTCCCACCATCTGCTGTGTGCTCCGCCCCCGTGGACCAGGAGCAGCCCGGGAAGAGCGGTGTCACCCCAGCGCCGGAAGGCGATCGGGCACCCGTCGACGAGTAGCTCGCCTGTCTCGACCGGTTGGTCCAGCGCCCACGTGAACCATTCGGGCACATCCGCGGCGGGGCCGGTCATCCAAAGCAAGGTAGTTGAGTGAACCTTTTGGGGGCGCCAGGGGTTGTATAGGTCGATGAGAGGTTTGGGGGGTTCTACAGGCCGCCACGAGGACAGCCTCGAGCAGTGGCTCGCCGACGGCTACGCGCCGGCGTACCGGACCGCATTCCTGATCCTGCGCAACCCCGCCGACGCTGAGGAGGCCGTGCAGGACGCATTCTTGAGGGCCTGGCGGTTCCGCGCCGCCATCCCGGCCGGCGAAGGTGTCCGCCCCTGGCTGTACCGGGTGGTCGTGAACTCCTGCCTGAGCAAGCTGCGCTCCGACCGGGGGCGCCGCGAGAACACGACCGGCTTCTCGGATCTGGCAGCCCTGTTGGCGGAGGACGGTCCCGGTCCAGAGATGTCCGCCCTGCAAGCAGATGTACACGGCGCGGTGCTCGACGCGCTGGGAAGGCTGCCGGAGCATCTGCGGGTGGTCGTTGTCCTCCGCTACTACGCGCAGCTGAGCGAGCGGGAGATCGCCGCGGTGATCCACCGGCGCCCGGGCACCGTCAAGAGCCGCCTGCACGACGCCAAGGCGATCCTGGGCTCTGACCCGGCGCTGGCAGCGTACGAGCCGGTCGGTGCCGGTGCCGTCCGCGCCGGCGACTCAGAAGGAGCAGCCGATGGTTGACGACCTAACGCTCGAGCGGCTGCTCGGCGACGCTGCCGATGCGATCACGGTTCCCCCGGACGGCCCCGAGCGGGTGCTCGCCGCCCGAGGTGCGACGGCTCCCGTCCGGCCGCACCTGTCCCGCCGGTGTCTGGAGTGGCTGCGCCGCCGGCCGCTTCGCACGGCGGCGGTCCTGGTCGCGTCGACCGTGGCCGTAGGTTTGGTTGCCGGCGTGGCCTCGAACAGCGGCGGCTCGGGCCCGAGCGGATCCGCTGCCCACACGGCGGGCATCGGCCAACGGTCACCGGCGACCCAGAACAGCCAACAGGGCACATCGAGCGCGGCGTCGGGGGCGGCCTTGCCGTCACCCGCTTTGCCGTCCGGCGCCGCTCAGCCCAGCACCCCGAATCTGGTGCCTTCATCGAGCCAGGCCAAGGTCGTCAAGACGGGATCCATGACATTGCAGGTCGCATCGGTGGAGCCCGCCATCGACCGGATGACGTTCCTCGCGGGGAGTGTCGGTGGTTACGTGGCGTCGTCGACGACGAACGTCCCCGGCGCCGGGCAACCCTCGAGCGGTGACATCACGTTGCGGGTTCCGGAGGCGTCGTTTGAGTCTTTTGTCACGCAAGTGCGGTTATTGGGCAAGCCTTCCCAGGTGACGGTCTCGGGCCGGGACGTGACTTCCCAGTACGCGGACCTCAAAGCGCGGCTGCAGGCGCTGCAGTCGACGATCAACCAGCTGCAGCTGATCGAGACGAAGGCCCAGACGATCGGGGACGTTCTCGCCGTCGAGCAGCAGATCAGCGCGGAACAGACCCAGGCCGACCAGATACAGGGGCAGATCAACGTGCTGGACGACCAGACGACCTACGCCTCCCTGTCGGTGCACGCAGTCGAGCAACAGAAGAAGTCGGCCGCAGCACCGCCACCCCCGAGCGGCATATCCAAGGCGTGGGACCACACCCGGCACAGCTTCGCCCATGGCGTCGAGAGTGTCATCGGGGCGCTCGGCGGCATCGCTGTGTTCCTCCTCTTCGCCGGTCTCTTGGTCGGCTTGGCCCGGATCGGATGGCTCGCGCTGCGCCGGCGTCTCGTGTAGGAGCACAGCGCCGGCCCCTCTGCGCAGCGCGCCGGACGCAGGTGTAACTGCACCGCTTACCCCACTTGCCGTATCGTCGGACGCCATGAGATCGGCGTTCGCCCCAGGGCGGGTCAACCTCATCGGCGATCACACCGACTACACCGGCGGATACGTGCTCCCCATGGCCATCGACCTCGGCATCACGGTCAGCGTCGACCCGGGGGGCGACCGGGTTGTGCTCAAGTCGTCCATCGAGGCCGACGTCGTAGACCTGCCCATCCGCCTGTCGGACCCGCGATCGGTCAACGACGGCTGGGGACGGTATGTGGCGGGGGTCATCGCGGAGATCCGACCGGTCACCGGCGCGACCGGTACGGTGAGCTCTACCCTGCCCTCCGGCGTCGGGCTCGCGTCGAGCGCCGCCTTGGAAGTCGCGGTGGCGCTGGCGCTCGGTTATGCCGGGCCGCCGGCCGACCTGGCCGTCGCGTGCCAGCGCGCCGAACAGCGCTCAGCGGGCGTCCCCTGCGGCGTCATGGACCAACTCGCGTCCGCGACGGGAGTGGCCGGCCACGCCCTGCTGATCGACTGCTCGAGCAACGAGGTGAAGCCGATCGCGTTCCCCGACGGCTGCGAGATCGTGGCCATCCCGTCCGGGGAGCAACGCAAGTTGGCCCGCTCTGCGTACGCGGAGCGCCGGTACGCCTGTGAGCAAGCCGAGTACTACCTAGGACCGCTTCGGTCCGCCGCCCTCGTCGACGTCGCCAAGCTCAACGACCCGATCCTCCGCAGCCGCGTGCGCCACGTGGTAACCGAGAACAGCCGCGTCCTCGAATTCGCTCAGCTGTTCCGCTACGGAAAGCTAGTGGAGGCCGGAAGGTTGATGTACGAGAGCCACCGGTCGCTTCGCGACGACTTCAACGTCTCGACGCCGGCCCTGGATTCGATCGTCGAGCGCCTGATGGCGACGCCCGGTGTGTACGGGGCGCGCCTGACGGGGGCCGGTTTCGGAGGATGCGTCGTCGCGCTGACACGGCCCGGGGTGCTGTCGGAGGGTTGGCGCCTCGAACCGTCCGACGGGGCACGGATCCTCTAGTCCCCGACATCGACGTCCCGTTCGCCGGGACGGGCAGGTTGGGCCTGCTCGCGCAGCGACCGTACTCTCTGGGGACCGGACCCACCGGAGAGGGCGAGGAAGAGTCTCATGCCAGTGCGTTCACTGGGGTACCTGCGGATCGGCAGCGAGGACATCGAGGCGTGGCGCCGTTTCGCCGGTGAGTTCCTCGGGCTCATGGAGGAGCGCGGCGACAACGCGGACGCCCTTTACTACCGGATGGACGACTACCCGCCCCGGCTGGTCGTCTCGCCGGCGGCCCAGAGCGGGGTCGAGGCGATCGGATTCGAGGTGCTGAACGGCAAGGAGCTCGCCGGTCTCGCAGCCGCAGTCGAAGCGACTGGAACCAAGGTCGTGCCTCTGGACGCCGTGGAGTGCCGCGAGCGGCGCATCACGGAAGGGGTGCGTTTCGACGATCCCGCCGGGAACCCGGTGGAGCTCTTCTGGGGAGTGGCGCTCAGCCACAAGGCGGTCTCGACTCCCCTGGTCAGCGGGTTCGTGACCGGCAACCAGGGGATGGGGCACGTGGTGATCACCGTGTCCGACGGGCCGGCCGCCTTCGAGTTCTACACCTCGGTGCTCGGGTTCCGGGGGCGCAACACGCTTCGCCTCCCGGCCGCACCCGCGGCCGACGGCAGCCCTCGGTTCGAGACGTTGTGGTTCCTCGGCTGCAACCCGCGCCACCACACGGTGGGCATTCTGCCGATGGCAGGGCCTGGGAGACTCGTCCACTTCATGGTCGAGGCCGGGACCCTCGACGACGTGGGGCGCGCGTGGGACCGAGCCGAGCGGCTCGACGTCCCGGTGATGCAGACGCTGGGAAGGCATACCAACGACAAGATGGTGTCGTTCTACGTGATCAGCCCCGGCGGGTTCGCGGTGGAGTTCGGCTTCGACGGGCTCCAGGTGACCGAGGAGGAGCCGGTTTACGAGATCACCGAAGGCGCCTTCTGGGGCCACAAGTTCGTCAACTTCCCGTCGCTCTAGGACCTCATCGCCGGCGCGCCACAAAGACCGGGATGGTCCGGTCGGTCTTCTGCTGGTACTCGGCGTACGGCGGGAACGCGGCCACCGCCCTCTCCCACCAGAGCGCCTTCTCGTCGCCGGTCACCTCGAGCGCGTCCGCGTCGAACGGCTCGGGTCCATCCTGGATCATCAGGGCGGTGGGATCGGACGTGACGTTGTAGTACCAGACCGGGTTCTTCGGGGCGCCGCCCATCGAAGCAACCAGCGCGTATTCGCCTCCGTGCTCCACGCGCATCAGGGCGAACTTCCGGATCTTGCCTGACTTTCGTCCCTTGGTGGTGACGATGATGACCGGCAGCCCGGTATCGCGGAGCGTGTTCGCGCGCTGGCCGCCGGACGCCTCGTACTCGGCCACCTGATCGCGCACCCACTGCGACGGGCTCGGTTCGTACTCTCCTTGGAGGGGCATGCAGGGATCGTACCGGCGCGCCCTCGCCGAACGCGCCAGAGGGGCGGTCACGCGCGACCGCCCCTCTTTCCCCCTTGTGACAAGCGGTTACTTCAGCTCGCTGAGCGGAACGTTGTGGTACACGCCGTTGCACTCGAACCCGGACTTGGGGTCGATGCGGACCCACTTGCCGTTCTGGATACCTGCGATGACCATGCAGTGGGCGCCGACGCGCTGCCCGGGGTTGAACGGCGCGGTCAGCCCGCCAGAGTCGAAGCTGGTGATGGCGTTCATCGCCTGGATCGTCGACGCCTGCGTCACCTGAGCTCCGGCCTTCGACATCGCCTCGGTGAGCAACATCCCTGAACCCCATGCCGAAACGGTGAAGATGCTGGCCGCCTCACCGGGATGGATACGGTCCAGCCAGGTCAGGAAGGTGTTCACTCCGGGCACGGACGCACGATCCTGGCCTAGGTAGAGCGAGTAGGCGAGCGGCGCGTAGACGACGTTGTTGGCGATGCTCGCGTTGCCGAGAAGCTTCAGCAGGTGAGAGTCGTAGATCGCCGCGCCGATGATGGCGTCGGGGTGGAAGTTCTGCTGGGCGGCCTGCTGGATGAAGTTGGAGTCGATGCCTACCGAGCTGACGCCGAGATCGACGATCTTCACGCCGAGCGACTTCATTTTCAGGATGTCGCTGGTGAAGTTGGTCTCGATGGGGCCGATGATCCGTGAGTACACGTACTTGTAACCGATGGACTCGGCGGTCAGGTTCTCCTGCTTGCCGTTGGCTTCGGCGGCGCCCGGGATCAATGTTGCGGTGTGGGTGATGTCGTTGGGGAACTTGTCCTTGATCCACTTGTAGCCGGTCGTCGCATACCCGGGCGGCAGCGGTGTCGGGCTGAACACGTTGGGGAAGCCCTCGTAGAGACCCGGGTAGAGAACCTCTCCCTCGATGTCGATGAGGTTCGGGTTTGCCTTCAACACGGCCTGCCCACAGGTGTCCTCGAGCGTGAAGGTCCCGACCATCGCGAACACCTGTGTGCTGAGTCGTTGGAGTGCCTGGCTGTAGGTGTTGCAGTCGAACGCGTCGTCGACGTGGATCACCTTCAATTGGCGGCCGGCGATGCCTCCGTTGGCGTTGACGTAGGCCACGTAGGCGTCGAGCCCGTCGTTGGCATCTTGGAACAAGCCTGGAACCGGTCCGGACGTGGTGGTGATCTGGCCGATGGTGATGGTCGACGCGGTGACGCCGGGCCCGCTGAGGGTTCCTGTCACCTTCGCGGGCGGCGGGATCGTCGCTCCGGTTCCCCCGCCGGCAGCAGCGGTCGCGGAGGTCCCGCCCGCCTGGCCGGAGTGGGACGAGCTGCCGCACGCCGCGAGTGCCAGCCCAGCGGCGCTCACGAGTGCGGCTGCGCGGAATCCGAAGCGCTTCTTTGGTTTCACCTGTGATTTCCCTTTCGTTTTGCTGCTGGCTCTATGCCGGATCGCCCGCGGCGCCGGGTCCCGGGGGTTGCTCTTCTCCGGCACCGTCCGGGGCATCCGGCTGGGTTCTGTCGGTGCGCATGTAGATATCGCCCACCGCGGCGGCCACTTCGTCCGGCGAGCCCTCGAACTCGATCCTCCCCTGGGCCATGACTGCAGCCCTGTCCGCCACTTGGAGCGCTGTCTGGGCGAACTGCTCGACGAGCAGGATGGTGAAACCCTCCTCCGCTGTCTGGGCGACGAGCTCGTACAACTGGGCGACGATCAGAGGCGCCAAACCCATCGAGATCTCGTCGAGGAGCAGGAGCGACGGGTTCGTCGCCAACGCTCTCGACATCGCGAGCATCTGCTGCTCGCCGCCCGACAACGTCCCCGCCAACTGGCGCCGGCGGTCCGCCAGCCTCGGGAACCTCTCGTAGGCGACCTTCTCCACCTCCGAACGCCGAAGCCCGCCGCGGAAGGTCCACATCCGCAGGTTCTCGGCCACGGTCAGGTTCGGGAAGATGCCTCTGCCCTCGGGGACGCTGCACACGCCTCTACGCGCGAGGCGTTCCGGGCTCATCCCCGTCACCTCCCGGCCCGAGACGTGCACGCTGCCTCGGAGCGGCTTCGTACGGCCGCTGGCCACTCGCAGCAGCGTTGTCTTGCCGGCGCCGTTGGGGCCGAGGAGGGCGAAGACCTTCCCGGAGGGCACAGAGAGGCTGACGCCGTGGAGGACCTCCACTCTCTCGTACGCCGCGCTCACACCGCGCAATTCCAGCGTCGGCGATGGAGCGAGCGTCGCCTGCCCGCCTGTACCGGTCGCGGTCTGAGTGTCACTCACGGGCCCACCCCCACGCTCCCGGTCCCCAGGTACGCCGCCTGCACGTTGGGATCCGCCCGTATCTCGCCCGGCGTGCCGGATGAGATCACGCGCCCGAAGTCGAGGACGAAAACCTTCGAGCAGATCCTCATCACCAGATCCATGTCGTGCTCGACGAGCAGAATCGCCATGCCGAGACCCGCCAGTTCCGTGAGCAGGTCGCCGAGACGGTCGCCTTCGGCGTTGTCCAGACCCGATGACGGTTCATCGAGCAGCAGTACTTTCGGCTCGCATGCCAGGGCCCGGGCAAGTTCGACCAGTCGGGCCATGCCTGTCGGCAACACGTCTGCCTGTCGATCTGCCACTGCTGAGAGGCCGACCCGGGTGAGCAGGTCGTCCGCTATCTGGCGGCCCTTCCGGCCTGTCATCCCGTGGCTTTCGAGAGCGACGAGCACGTTGTCGCGCGCGGATAGCGAGCCGAACAGCTCCAGCCTCTGGAAGGTGCGCCCCAGGCCGAGGCGTGCTCGCTGTCTGGGTCGTTCGCGAGTTATGTTTCGGCCGCCGAGTAGGACCTTGCCCCTGTCGGGTCTCTGAAGGCCGGTGACCACGTTGAACGTCGTGGTCTTGCCGGCTCCGTTCGGTCCGATCAGCCCGGTGATACCTCCTTCGGTTACCTCGAGGTCGACCGAATCAAGAGCCCGCACGCCGCCAAAGTCGACCGTCACCTCCTCAACCTGCAGCATGGGTCAACTTCCCCTGCGGTGACCCGGCGCCGCCCGCCGCAGCCGAGTCGATTGCCACCGCGTCCCCTCCGAGTGACTGGTCCCTGCGATCCCGCCATTTCTGCAAGGCAGTGTTCCCCCCGAACGTCCCCTCCGGGTTCTGCGACACGCCGATGGCAGCCAGCCCCACCAGGAGCGAGACGACATCCCGAGGTTGCGACAGGTGCTGCTGAAGCAGCGGGCCGAGCGCGAACAGCACGCCGGCGAAGAGCATCCCTCCCGTGGTGCGGATACCCCACGCGACCGCGAGCAACAAGAGGGTGAGGCTGATGATGAAGGAGAAGTCGTTGGGGGCGACGGCCCCCTGGGCACCCCCATAGAGGGCGCCGCCCAGGCCGGCCACGGCGGACGACACCGTGAAGATGACCAGCTTCGTGCGAGTCATGTCGATGCCGAGGGTTAGGCAGGCCGAGGGGCTGTCGTTGACGGCTAAGAGCCGCCGGCCGAACCGCGACCTGCGCATGGCGAGCACGCCGATCGCCAGCGCCGCGAACACGACCGAGAGCAGCAACAGATACGAACGGTCGCTCCTCAGCGATATCCCCGGGAGGTGCGGGCGGGCGACCTGCAGGGAAAGCGACACGCCGAACACGCGGATGTTGTTGAAGAAGGCGAGGTCCATCCCGTACGCGAACGCAAGAGTTGCCAGTGCCAGGTACAAACCCCGCAGGCGCAGGGCGGGCAATGCGATCAGCATTCCCGCCCCGGCAGCGAGGCCGACCGCAGCGAGGACTCCCAGCAGAGAGCCACCGGTACCGCCCACCTTGCTCATCGCGAACGCTCCGAGGCCGGCGAATGTCAACTGGCACAACGACACCTGGCCGCCGTATCCGGTGAGCATCACGATCGACAGCATGATGATCGCAAGGGCCACGCCTCGGTTGGCGTAGTTGAGGTTCCCTGAGGACAGCGTCCGCGAGACGATGCCCGCCACCACCAGGAACACGGCGGCGGTGACCAAGGACTCGCGCCGGCCGACGACTCTCGGTGCGCGCACCCGGACCCGCCTGGCGAGGCTCGCGCGGCCTTGAGGCAGGGCAAGCATGACCACGAGCAGGAAGAGCATCGGTATGACCTGCTCGAGGTAGGTCCAGATGTCACCGACAGGGAGGTATCCGATCGCGTACGACTGCAGCAGCCCGAGGACGATGGCCCCGACGAAGGTCAGCGGGAGACTCCTCAGACGGCCGAACATTGCCGCCGCGTAGCCGTTGATCACGAGAAGAGTCAGCGTGGTGATGTCGAGGTTCGTCAGCGGAGCCAGAAGGATTCCCGCCACTGACGCCAGTGAGCAACCCAGCGCCCAACCGAGCTGGGCATACCGGGCGGGCGTAGCACCGGTCAGCGAGGCCAACTCCCGGTCGTCGACGACAGCCCTCGTAGCTATCCCGGGCCTCGTGTGGTAGAAGAACAAGCGGAGCGCCACCGCGGCGAGCGCAGAAGCTCCGACGATGATCAACTGGTGCCAGGTGAGCACGACGCCACCGATGCTCATCTGGTGCCCGTTGAAGAACTGGGGAATGCGCCGGCTCACCTGCGGATTCCAGATGATCGTCGCTACTGCAATTCCCAGAATAAGTAACGCGATGGTGACGGTCAGCTTCGCTTCCAGCGCGGCGTTCTCCAACCGGCGCACTACCAGCCGTTCGATCAGCGCGCCGACGAGCGGAGTGAACACGAACACGATCGCGAGGAAGGACAGCCACGCAGGCCAATGGAAGTCCTGTGAGAGCTGCCAATAGAAGAAAGCGCCGATCATCCCAATGGCGCCCTGCGCGAAGTTGAAGATACCGGACGTGGTGTAGGTCACGACCAGGCCCATTGCCGTTATCGCGTATACGCACCCGTACGTGGCTATGCCCGCCACGGTCAACGACAGGAATTGCGACATGACTCAACCAGTTCCTAACGGGCTCCCCCTAAAGAGGGCCACCCCCCCAAAGTGGTGCGCGAACACTACAACACGGTTTCATCAGCGGATGATCGTCGGGTTCCGCCCAGTGGGAGCGGTGCAATTCAGGCAAAGCCCTTCATTTGCGGGCCAATTACTACGCCGCTGGCGAGAAGTCGCGCGAAGTCGAGACCGGAAAAGTAGAAGCCGCTTCCTGTCAGCTCGACGGAAGAACCCCTCTTGCCGGCGAATGCGAGGACCGCCTGACATGACTCCGGACGCGACCGCACCCGGGCCGGGGGCCCGGGTGCGGTGCAAGGCAGGAACGGTGGCTTGCTAGAGCGGTCCGCGCCATCGGTGCAGCAATTCTGCGAACCTCTTTAGACGACCTGACGGCGACCCGTCCCAACTCCCGATCTGCGGCTGTAACCCGACCGGCGGCTGAACCCCCAGTAGATCGGAGCGACCATCGACGTGATCGCCAGGATCGCTCCGACGATGATGAGGAAGATCCCGTAGCCACTGCCTATCCCGAGCGGGTGGGAGAAGGTCGAAGGCTGCGCGACGACCACGATGCCGAACACGAGGGCCACGATGCCGAGAAAGCTCATTCCGCCCCGGCCGGCTCCAGGGATCGATCCGACTGCGAGCAGCAGTGCCCCGTAGACCAGCTCGATGTAGCCCATCAGCTGCGTCTGCATGGAGCCGGCGACGCTGACGTGCTCGGAGGTGACGTGGCTGTTGATGCCGGTTCTGGCAAGGGCGATCCCGCCCAGGACGACGAAGACGATTCCGAGGATGATGGCAATGATTTGCGCGGGGCTCCACGGCTGCCTTTCGACGGCAACCGATCGGCTCTGGTATGCGGTTTGACCCTCGGCGTATTGGTCGCCGGGGACTGCGGTTGGTGGGTAACGCTCGGCCATTTTGCGATGTGTCTCCTTTATGAGTCAGGTCAGGAAGGGGCCGCCGTTACCAGCGGTACCAACGACTGCCTTCTCCGGACCTGAAGGCGAATCCGGCGATCCAGGCAATGAAGAAGATGACGGCCACTATCCATAGGAGGTGGGCTGCGAAACCCAACCCAAAGAACAAAAGGGCCAAAAGCAACACAAGCAGAATCAAGCCCACGACTGGGATTCCTTTCTCTCTCTCCGCCCTACGAACAAGCTGCCAGGAGGCAGCTTTTGTTGGGATGTTTGATACCCGGGCGCGAGAGAGCCCAAACGCGCTTCAGTTCCTGCTTAATCGGAGGCTACCGAAACCCTCGCTGTCTCTTCCGGATCGCGCCGGGCATCTGGCGCACCGCTGCGGATGATCAGCCGCCTCAGCGTCGCGTCGAACGGGAACGGGGGCTCGTAGTCGTCGCACACCGCAAGCCCTCGGTCGCGACCCACGAGCAGGCCGCCTCCCGCCGTCGCCTGCGCTGCGAATACGGCGGCGCCCGGGTGGTACGCACCGGCGACCGTTTCGCCGTCGACAAGGATCCGTAGGTTGTCGCGGCCGGGAGGCGCCGGCTTGAACTCCACGGACAACCGGCATTGGCCCGATGGGACGCGCCGCTCCGACCCAACACGGGTGGTGTGGCCCATAGACACGAGGCATGTGCACGGCCTGCCGTCGAGTAGGTAGAAAGCCCATCCTTCGTTGAGATCGCCCAAGGCACACACGACACCCGATGGAGGCTTGGCCTCCGAATCGATGTCGGCGACTGCTGTGAAGCCGCCGAACAACCGCGGCATCACGCCTTCGTATACGGGCGAGGTCCCCGGCACATATACCGCCTCGGAAGGCTGCGGGAATTCACCGGGATGCAGCGCCGACAGCGATTTGGGTCCTTCGAAAAGGGGCAGCACCTGGTTGCGCCCGGCCTCCTCCCACCAAATCCGCTCGAGCTGCTCGACCCGATCAGGAAATCGGTCCGCCAGATCGATGGCTTCAGCGAAGTCCGCGTCGAGGTTGAAGAGGAACCACCGATCGGAGTCGAAGTCATCGCTTCCGGTGATGACTTCGCGTTCGCCGAACATTGGGGATACGTAGTCGGTAGTGACCTTCCAACCCTCGTGGTAAAGACCACGTGAGCCGTGCATCTCGAAATACTGCGTACCGCGAGGCGCCGGAGCGTCCGGATCCGCGAAGGTCCCCACCAAGCTGGCGCCATCAACGCGCTGCTGGGTCACTCCATCCACCTCGGCGGGCGTCTCTACCCCGATGAAGTCGAGAACCGTGGGGAAGATGTCGACGGCGTGACAGAACTGGGAGCGCACCGAGCCCGCATCGTGCTCCGGGCCGCTACGACCGGGAAGCCGCGGCAAACGCGCTATCAGAGGTGTGCGGACCCCGCCAAGCCAGGCGTAGCGCTTCCAAAGCTGCAAAGGGGTGTTGCCGGCCCACGCCCAGCCGAAAGGGTAGTGGTTGAACGCGCGGGGACCGCCGATCTCGTCGATCCTGGTGAGCGCCTCATCCACGCTCTCGGGGTTGCCGAGCCAGGCGGCCGGCTCGTTGAGAGTGCCGGTGGCGCTGCCCTCGGCGCTCGCGCCGTTGTCGGACAGCACGAGGACCAGGGTGTTGTCCAGTTCGCCTCGTGCATCGAGAAAATCGAACAGACGCCCGAGGTGCGCGTCGGTGTGGGCGACGAACCCTGCGAACACCTCCATGTAGCGGGCGAACAGGCGCCGCTCGCCAGAGGTGAGCTCACCCCAGGCAGGAATCCAGGACGGGCGTTCCGTCAGGACAGTCGAGTCGGGCACGACGCCTGAGATCTTCTGCCTGGCGAAGATCTCGTCCCGCAGCGCCTCCCACCCAGCGTCGAAGGCTCCGGCGTATGCGTCGCTCCATTCCGGCGGGACCTGGTGCGGTGCGTGTGCAGCACCCGTCGCCAGCCAGCAGAACCACGGCTTGGCAGGAGTGGCCTGTCGCTGATCGGTGATCATGCGGATGGCTTCGTCGACGAGGTCTTCGGTGAGGTGGTATCCCTTGGCCGGAGAGCGCGGTGGGTCGACGAGGGTGTTGTCGCGACACAGCTCGGGTGCCCATTGGTTGGTCTCGGCGCCGAGAAACCCGTAGTAGCGCTCGAAGCCGACGCCGAGCGGCCAGCGGGTCATCGGACCCGACTGCGAGTACTCGCCGCGCGGGCAGAGGTGCCACTTGCCGACGGCGAGAGAGCTGTAACCGTTGTCGCGAAGGACGCGCGGGAGCAAGGCTGCGGAAGCCGGCAGCCGGCCCGTGTAACCAGGAAACCCCAGCGGGGTTTCCATCGTCATGCCGATCCCGACGGCGTGGTGGTTGCGACCACTCAGGAGCGCTGCCCGTGTGGACGAGCAGATAGACGTGACGTGGAAACGGTTGTACCGCAAGCCTTCCGCGGCGAGACGGTCGATGTGGGGGGTGCGTACCGTCGAGCCGAAGCAGCCCAGCTGGGCGAAGCCGACGTCGTCGAGGACGACTACGAGCACGTTAGGGGCGCCAGAGGGAGCCTTCGGGTACGGGATGAACTGAGGGTCAGCCTCGCTCATCCGCAGGGTCCGTGTCGGTTGCGCGCCAGTCAAGGCGCACAGCTTGTCAGCGCCGGCCCTCGGCCGCCATGTCCAGTGCTCCGAGGAACGCTGCCGCCCAGTGGTGCACGTCATCCTCGAACACCCGCCGGCGCATCGCGCGCATCCGGCGGGCGGCCTCGGCACGAGCGTGTGTCGTGGCGCGCAGGATGGCCTGCTTGGTGCCGTCGATGTCCCACGGGTTGACCAGGTACGACTGGCGGAGCTCGTCGGCAGCACCGGTGAATTCGGACAGGACGAGCCCGCCTCTCTCGTCATGGCGGCAGGCCACGTACTCCTTCGCCACGAGGTTCATGCCGTCGCGCAAGGGCGTCACGAGCATCACGTCGGCCGCAAGGTAAAGGGCTGCCATCTCCTCGCGTGGAAAGGACTGGTGCAGGTAGTGGATGGCCGGTTGCCCGACGTGGCCGTGGTCCCCGTTGATCCTGCCGACGATCCCCTCGACCTCGTCACGAAGATGCCTGTACTCCTCGACACGCTCCCGGCTGGGAGTTGCAACCTGCACAAGGGTGGCTCGGGGAGGCCGGAGGTGCCCCTCGTCCAGCAACTCCCCGAATGCCCTCAAGCGGTGGAGGATGCCCTTGGTGTAGTCGAGCCGGTCGACACCGAGCAGCAGCACATCGGGATTTCCCAGCGAAGCTCGCAGCTCGCGCGCCCTCGCCGCGGTCTCGGGCCGGCGGGCCAGCTCGTCGAGCGAGGTGCTGTCGATCGATATCGGAAAAGCTCCGGCTCGAAGCCGCCTGCCGGCGACCTCGATGACGGATCCTCGCGTCGTGACATCGGCATGGCCCCTGGCCGCGCGCAAGAAGTTGGCCGCGTCGTCACGGCGTTGGAACCCGAGAAGGTCTGCGCCGAGCAGGCCCTGGATCACCTGTGTCCGCCAAGGTAAGCGCGAGTAGATCTCGTATCCCGGAAACGGAATGTGGTTGAACCAGCCGATCCTCAGATCCGGCCTCTTGCGCCGAAGCATCGCCGGGACCAGCTGCAACTGGTAGTCCTGGACCCACACCGTCGCTCCTCTGTCACACGATGCCGCCGTGACGTCCGCGAAACGATGGTTGACCTTCACGTAGGCGTCCCACCAACGACGCTCGAAGAACGGCCGGCCGGTGACGTCGTGGTAGAGGGGCCAAAGAGTGGCGTTCGAGAACCCCTCGTAATAATCCGCCACCTCCGCCGAACTCAGCGGGACGGGGACGAGATCGAATCCCTCGATCGAGAAGGGTGCAAGCTCCTCACCCGCAGAGCCGGACCATCC
Organism: Acidimicrobiales bacterium; assembly: GCA_035533095.1. Lineage (NCBI taxonomy): Bacteria > Bacillati > Actinomycetota > Acidimicrobiia > Acidimicrobiales > Acidimicrobiales bacterium. Next base: position 59,629 of record DATLUM010000096.1, read on the forward strand.
GACCCACTTGCCGCCGCTCCCCTTCAATATCGGGGCCAGCGCCGTGACCAACCCTCCGGGACTCGGGCGCCAGTCGTCCTCGAACGCAGCGTCGTCGCCCGGAAGGGGACCGTTCGCGTGCTCGACCGGTAGGCGGTTGGCCACGACTACCAGAGAACTTCGCCTACCCACCATGAGGCCAACTTAGCGGTGAAGGCAACACCCTCCCCGCAACCGAGCCGAGCCCGATCCGGACTCCGCCAGCACCCGGAGCCCACCCTGAGATCACAACCTCGTCGCCGTCTTCGAGAAAGGTGCGCTCGCGCCCGTCGCTGATCGCAAATGGCTTCGCCCCACCTCGGCTGAGTTCCAGCAGCGACCCGACCTGATCCAGCCGCGGTCCGCTCACCGTTCCGGACCCGAGCAGGTCGCCGGTCCTCACGTGTGCGCCGTTGCTCGTGAGATGGGCGAGTTGCTGTGCGCAGGTCCAGTACATCGCGGAGAAGGGAGGTGTCGAGACGATCTCGTCATTGATGCGGACTTCGAGCGAGATGTCGAAACCCCAGGGTTCTTCGGCGTCGCGAAGATGAGGCAGAGGTGTCGGCGACCGCCGTGGGGGAGGCACGCGTGCTGCATCGAGCGCCGACAACGGCACGACCCATGGGGAAACCGATGTGAGGAAGGACTTTCCGAGCAGCGGTCCGAGAGGCACGTACTCGAACGATTGGATGTCGCGTGCAGACCAGTCGTTGAGCAGCAAGACACCGAACACGTGCTCGGGGAACGCTCCCACGGACACCGGGATACCCGGGCTGCTCGCCATGCCGACGACGAAACCGACCTCCGCCTCAAAGTCGAGTTTCTCGGTGGGCCGGAAGACAGGAGTGCCGTCTGCCGACGCGAGCTGTCCGCTAGGTCGGGTGACCGGCGTTCCTGACACTGAAACCGTTCCCGACCGGCCGTGGTAGCCGATCGGCAGGTGCTTCCACTGCGGTGGCAGGGGCTCCGCACCTGGACGGAATATCCGCCCCACGTTCGCCGCGTGGTGCTCTGAAGCGTAGAAGTCGACGTAGTCCGCAACAGTGAACGGCAGGTGCATCTCGACGCCTTCGATCGGTCGAAGATGCGGTTCCACCACCGCCCTGTAAGCCGAATCACGCAACCACGACGTGATCGCTTCCCGGGTCGCGCTCCAGGTCGGCGGTCCAGCCGCCATGAGGGCGTCCAGTGACGATGCTCCATGGAGCACATCGGCAAGCGGCGAACCCACTGCGACGGCTGTTGCTCCCGCGTCGAGCACCTGGTCGCCGATCGCCACGCCCACCCGGTGGTCCGTCGAGCCGTCGCTGAACACGCAATACGGAAGGTTCTCCAGGGGAAACGGTGAGCCTTCCGGAACCGGGACCCAACACCTGCTCGCCTGCACGACCCGGATGGTATGGCGCCGACGGCTATCCCGTGGACATCGCCCCGGCCAGCTCGGCGGACATCGCCGGCCCGAGGAAGTTGGAGTAGACGGCGGTGATGTGATTGTCGTCGCGCCAGACCTCGAGGTTCCCGACGATGTCGGCGCACTGCCCGTTGGCGCAGAACCACGGCTCGGTCCGCACGTAAGAGGCACCCGCTTGCACGGCGGCCTGTCTTTCCAGAGTCTCACCCGCTTCGTTGTAGCCCGCGTCCTCGGACACCTGACACTTCTGTGCCGAGCTCAGGTTCTCCGAAAGGCACGACGGCACGATGAACTGAGGCTTCGGGACCGGGCCGATCACGAGAACCTTCGGGCCGAGCTTGATGATTGACGAGATCATCTCGCTCAGCCCCTGCAGCCAGGTCTGCTGGTACGGAACGAACCCGTACTCGGCAATGTAATGGCGCGCCATCGCCAGGACGACAAGAGCGGGATGCACCTGAGCTATGCGGGTCAGGACGTTCTGCCGCCACGTCTCGCATTCCGTGAACGTCCGGCCGAGCTCGGGACTCCAGATCGGAGCGTCGATGGGCGGGCAGGTGGCCTTGGTCCAGTTGTAGAGCTTCCAGCCGTTCCGGTTGGCGGCGTAGTCGAGGGCGGGGAACCACATCGCTGCGTGAGAGTCGCCGAAGAGGACAATGCTCGTCGTCGACGTTTCGTCGCCGAAGGCGCAGTTGCGCACACTGCTGTCCAAGTAGCTGTCCATGCAACCGTCAACGAACACGACAGGGTCGTCCAGGTGCGCCTTCGAGACCGACGGGTCCAGGTTTGCCGGCACTTGCGTGGTATTCAGGGAAGCGGCGACCTGCGACTGCACCTGCGCGTTGATGGCGTTGATCGCCGCTTGGTGAGGGTCGACGTTGACCGTATGGCTGTGGACTACCGGCGACGGCTGGTGGATCACGGCGACCGGTGCCCGACCGTGCCCGGCGAGCGATGGGAGGGTCGCCGCTATGACAGCGCAGGCAACGGCTCCGCCGGCGCTGAGGGTCCCCCCAGCCAGAAGGCTCCTCCGCGCCATCGCCGACAACCAGGCGGAGGCCCGGGCCGGATTCTCCACGACGACAAAAGAGACGAGCGCTACCAGTCCGCTGATCAACGCGACCAGAAGATTCTGCCCCAGGTTCAGCGGATGGCCGAGCGCATCAGGAGCCAGGACGAGAAACGGCCAGTGCCACAGGTACCACGAGTACGAGATTCGCCCGACGAGCCGAGGGCCTGGCCTGCCGAGAACTAGCCCGGGTCCGAGGGCTGCCGTCCCTCCGGCGATGGCCGCCGCTGTCCCGAGCACCGGGGCGAGAGCAGCGACGCCCGGGAACGGCGTCGACGGTCCGATGAGGAAGAAAGACCCCGTGATGGCGGCCAGGCCGCCCCATCCAAGGACCACAGCGGCGCGTGGATTCAGGTTCTCAACGAGCGGTGACGCCAGCGCGAGGAGGCCACCTGCGCCGAGCTCCCACGCGCGCGTCGGCAAGGAGAAGAACGCCCACGGTTGGTTGACGTGGGTGAGCCACAACGACAGCGCGAACGACCCGGCAGTCACCACCGCGAGAACCGCCATCGCGCTCCATACGTCGGGGCCCTGCAGCTCGCCACGAGTGGTGCGCCGCCGGCGCCACACGAGCGAGCCGACGATCAGGAGCAGCGGCCACAGCAGGTAGAACTGCTCCTCTACACCGAGTGACCAGTAGTGCTGGAACGGGGACGGTGCCGCCGTGGCGTTCAGGTAGTCGGTCTGTTGCGCGGCGAAGCGGTAGTTGCCGAAGTACAGGGCGCACGCGATGCCATCCCGGGCGACGTTGTGCAGCTCCAGCGGAGGCAGCCAGATGCGTGACGCGACGATCGTGACGACGACGACGAGGATGGAGGCTGGCAGCAGGCGACGCGCGCGGCGTGCGTAAAACGAGGCGAGCGAGACGCGCCTGGTCCGACGGAGCTCTCCCCACAGAAGCCCGGTGATCAGGTAGCCGGACACGACGAAAAAGACGTCGACTCCGACATAGCCGCCGTGGAGGATCCCGACGTGGGCGTGATAGAGCACGACTCCGAGGACCGCGACGGCGCGCAGGCCTTCGATGTCCGGTCGGAACGATGGCCGCGCTCGCCTGGGGGCACGTGGGACGCTCTGGTAGTGCAGGTGTCAGTCTCCAGCCTTGCCGGTTCGGCGATTGTACGTGGAGGCGGTTCGGGTGAGCGGTCAGCCGCTCCCCGCGCCGAGGTCCAGGATCCGATCGCAGCGAGCGGCAACGTCAGGATCGTGGGTTGCCAGGACCAGGGCGGTGCCGCGGTCGGTCACCTCGAGCATGCGCGCCAGGACGAGGCTGCGCATTTTGGCGTCCAACTCCGCCGTCGGCTCGTCCGCCAGCAGGATTCGCGGCTCCTGCGCCAACGCGCGCGCGACCGCAACCCGCTGCTGCTGGCCCCCGGACAGGTCGTCCACGAGCTGGCCGGCGTGCGAGGCGAGCCCGACCGCAGCCAGTACCTCGGCGGTCCTGCCGCGCGCCTGGGCCAACGACCCGCCGGCCGCCCGAACCGCTATCTCGACGTTCTCGGAGGCCGTGAGGAGGGACACCAGCCCGTAGCCCTGCAACACGACGGCGACGCCCAATGCCGGTCCGGCGAGGCCTTGCAGCGGTGCCCCTTCGACGCGGACCTCACCGGCGGTCGGCCGGGCGAGGCCACCGAGCAGGGCGAGGAGCGTCGTCTTGCCGGAACCCGAGGGCCCTACCACGGCAAGCTTCTCGCCGGCGGCGAGCTCGAGGTCGACGCCGTCGAGGACCACGGTGGCGCCCAGCTGGTAGCGGAGGGAACGTCCCTCGAGAACTGCAGTCACAGGTCCTCCGGGTCGACACGGGTGAGCTCCACGCCGTTGTCGGTGCGTTCCGCCTTGGCGAGCGAGCCCGGCGGCAGCACATCCATGATGTCCTCGGGTAGCTGGACGGTGCCGTCGCGCCCGACGACGACGAACTCCTCTCCCGCCCTGCCTTCCGCTCCGACGCGACCGTCCCTGATGGTTACTGTCCTGCCGACCGCTTGACTGACGGCGGAGTCGTGCGTTACGGCGACCACCGTGGTGCCGAGGTCTTCGTTCGCGGCCCGGATGAGATCGAGCACCACCGAGGCCGACGCGTGATCCAGCTGGCTGGTCGGCTCGTCGGCGAGAAGGAGTTGCGGCCCGTTGGCGAGCGCGACGGCAATGCCGAGCCGCTGCTGCTCGCCTCCAGAGAGGGTCCCGGCGCGCCGGTTGGCTGCTCTGGCCAGTCCGACCGCCTCCAACAGCGCGCCTGCCCGCCGGCGCTTCGCGGTGGGCGTGCGGCGGGTGGGCCCCTGCGCGAAGACGACGTTGCCGAGAGCGGTCTCGTAAGCGAGAAGGTTTCGGGCCGGGTTCTGTAAGAGGATGCCCACCTCGCGGAGGCGCATGGAAGCAGCCTCCTTTGCGGTGAGTGATCGCAGGTCATGCCCGGCGGCGCTGACCTGGCCGGCGGTCGGGCGGATGAGGCCCGCGAGGATCCACAACAGGGTGGACTTGCCGGCGCCCGATGGCCCCAGGAGCGCGACGGTCTCGCCGGCGGCCACCTCGAGGTCGACCCCGCGCAGGGCGGTCACTTCCTGGCCGGCGGTCCCGTACACGTGGACCAGGCCGTTGCAGCGCACCGCCGGCGGGTTCACTGTGCGCCCTCCCGCAGCTGCGAGAGTCTTGTCCCCTTGACCAGGACGGCGCCGGCGATCGCGGCTATTGCAACCACGGCCGCAGCACCGATAACCAGCACGCTCGTCAGAAGACCTGCAGGGGGTGCGTAGGAGAGGACCGACGAGGGGGGGGCGGACGTGAACTCGGGCAGTACCCGCAGCACCAGCGCATCGGCGCCCAATCCTGTCGCTATGCCGACGACCACCCCATATCCGAGGATCATCACCTGCTCCATGACGACCGACCGCGACAGGGTGCGAGAACCTATGCCCACGACTTCCAGGGATGCCATCTCGTAGCGGCGCCGGCGGGCCGAGATGGCGAGTCCGAGGATCGCGCCGGCGGCTGCCATCGCCGCCGCCAGCGCTGCCTCGGCAAGGAAGAGAACACCCGCGAGCCCGGGTCCGGCCCGCCGGAACGCGGCCGCGCTGTCCTGCTGTGTCTGGATGGCCGTCACCTGCACCCCCTCCGACCGCAGACGCGACGCGATGGCGGTCGTGTTCCCACCGTTTCCGACCCAGACCTGTTGCACGACCTGGGCGAGGTTCCCGCCGGCGTCGATCTCAGCGAAGCGCCGGTCCACCACGACGCCGCCGGTCGCCAGCCCGGGAACCGCCTTGGCGACAGCGACGACGTCGACGGGGAGGTCGTGGCCGTCCAGGCCGGACGCGGTGAGCTCGCCCGGACGCGCAGCAGTGCTGGAGGGAGCTAGCGCCGGCAGAGTCTCGGGTACATCAGCGTAGGCCACCGTGGCGTCGACGACCCCGGGAAGGCTCCAAGACCAGGCAAGACCGCCGGGTGACGAGCCGGCTCTCTCGCCGGCCCTGCTCCCCGACGCCCGCCAGTCGCCGGGCGCCGAGAAGCTCGCATCCACCTGGTGCCAGCCCGTGGAGTCGTGAACCTCGAATGAACGCACGGTCATGCTGCCGTCGAACTGTTCTCCTCCGCCAAGCGAAGGATCCGGTACGAGCGTCAGATCCTGGACCCTGCAGGGGCACGCCGGCATCGCTGCCGAGGCCGTGAAGTCCCCGTTCTGGGGGAGAGCACCGAGTTGCACGGGGGTCTCCCCTAACCCCGTCGGGGTCTGCACGTCCAGGACCATCGTCGTGCCGGCCGGCGTCAGGCTGGAAACCGACAGGTTGACGCGGACCGAGTCACCGTTGAGGATCAACGGCGAGGCCGTCGGAGGAGCGAGCAGTTGCTGGATCCGGGACAGCAAGCGCTTGTCACCCGGCCAGGAAGCGACCGCCGCCCAGCGTCGCGCGTCAACGGCCAAGGTGGTGGAGCCCGAAGCCGAGTAGACGTCCACGGCAGCGGCCCGGCGCCCGGAAGGATCTGCCCGGGCCACCAGCGAACCGAGGTCCCGCCCCTGCGGGACTTGTACGGTCAGCACTGCGGGCGCCCCGACGGTGACCCCGGCGGCTGCCCTGTAATTGGAGCGTTCCACGGCCCACACCGACACGGCGAAGGTCGCTACCGCGAAGGACGTCGCGAGCAGGATGGTCGTGCGCGCACCTCCAGGGCGGCGCGCCACGTGGCGTAGCGCGAGAAACGTCGCGATGCCGTTCCCGATCCGGCTGGCGGCAAGAGCACGGCACACCAGCGGCAGCATGCGGGACGCGACGACGGCCACTCCGAGACCGAGCAGCCCCGGTACGAGAAGGCTCAACGCGCTGTGATGAGCAGAGTCGATCTGTCCTCCCAGGACAAGGTCGATCAGGCCTGCAGCCGCGCCGGTCAGCAGCAGCGTGTCCAAGACCCATGTCCGTCCTCTCGGTCTGCCCTCCGCCTTGCGCCACTGGTCGAGGACGGGGCGGCGCAGCGTCCCCAACGCGGACACGACGACCGCGACGATGCCGGCCGCGGTCGCGACTGCCGCTGTCGCGATCGCTAGCGTCGGGAAACTGGTCGGCGTGCCGGGTCTGAGCAGTACGTGACCCAGGACCAACGCCAGCCCCCAGCCCGCCGCTCCGCCGACCGGCAGCGCTGCGACAACGACCAGTGAAGGTTCGAAGAGACCGAACGCCGCCGTCCTCCATCCCCCGAATCCCCTCAGCTTCGCCAGCGCCACGTCCGGCCCTCTCGCAGCAACCGCGTCGCCCACGAGCAGGAATAGAACCAGCCACGCCAGCACCAGTAACTGCAATGTGATCACGACGAGCGGAACCGCCAGCGAAGCCCATGAGTGCGTGACACCCGCCATCGTCTGCGGGATGTTGCTCGTGGCCACCGCTTGCGTCGCCTGGAGATCTTGACTGTTGATCAGATTGGTGACACCGGACTTCAGCACCGCTACTTCGGCAGGGCGGAGGGCCCCTTGGTCGAGCAGAGACTCGATCACCACGTTGCCCTGCGCGCTCGCGGGTGCACCGGCGAGCGTCGACGGCGGAGTGAACATCGCGTCGTACGCGGAGGCAAGGACCTCGGCCGGACCCCCCGCCGGATATTCATAGGGGAAGTAGTTGCTCGCCCTGTCGAACCAGTAATCACCGGTGGCCACGGGTGCCTGGTAGATGCCGGTCACGGTGAGCGGCCCCCAAGCGGCGAAGGTGACTGATTGACCGAGTTTCCAGTTGTTGGTGGAGGCGAGAGAGGCGCTGATCAGGATCTGCCCATGATCGTGCGGGCAGGATCCTTGAAATCTGAGGTGGTCGCAAACGCCGGTCCGCGACACCAGCGGGATGGCCTCCTGGTCGGCGCTGTCAAAGGCCGTTGCTTCGACGGAGAGGATCGCCGGCTCGAACAGCTTGCTGTACGAACCAGTCAGGGAGGCGACGGTTGAGGACAGCGCATCCGTTCCGTTGCCCACCGGACCGCTCTGGACGACCTCGAAGCCACGTCCAATTACGGGCGCCGCCTCGACGGCGTCACGCATGATCGAGGTCTGGGCCGCGCTGTAGTAGATGGGACCCGCCGCCGCTCCGGCGACAGCGACAACCGCGACCACGAAGACAACCGCGGAAGATCCTGCCCTGCTACGAATCCCTCTGAGGGTTGGTCCAAGTCGCGCGAGCGACATCAAACGTTCCCGACACCTGAACGTGCCTGCGGTAGCCAGGCGATCGGGCGCCCCGGTGCCGCGACGGCGACGATGGGTCCGGACGGGGCGCTCGCCACGTACCACCGCGCCTTGGCGGAAGGCGGGATCGCGGCCGGGCACAGCAAGGCCGACCCATCTCGCGACCAGATGCATTTGGCCGCGCCGGGATCGCCCGGCGGAAGAGCACGGACGGACGAGCCACCGCCGAGGGTCCAGGTGGCTATCTCCGGACCGTTTGACTCGGCCACGTACGCGATCGTCGAGCCGCGTGGTGACCATGAGATGAGCGCACCTGGGATTGGCCCGATGCCCACCTGGATCTCGCCTTCGACGGCACCGGTTCGGTCGACGACGACTATCCCTTCACTGAGACTCCCGCTGGCGGGTGCGACCCCTACCGCCACCATGTCGCCCTGCGGGTCCGGCGTGGGATGCAGCACCACCGGGACGCTTGGATCCAGTCCGACGGCCCCAGCCGCCTGCCCAGCCGTGATCAGGGTCACGGCTGGAGAACCGGCATCGCGCAGCTGCACCGCCGAGTCGGGCGGTGCCACCTGGCCGCCCGGTGCGCCGACTTCCTGGCCGGGTACCGAAACGAACGCTCCGACCTGCTGCGGGTCGCCAGCTGCCTCGTCAGCGGTACCCAGCGCGACAGGCTGACCGCTCGACAGCGGGATCACGTCGAGTCCGGCGTCTGCAGTCGGTGAGCCGAACCGGCCCTCCGTGAGCAGGACGACAGCTCGGTCGTGATCGGCGAAGGGACCACGCGTCGACAGGACCTGCTGCTGGTTTGGATGCACCTGCGTGGCAACACGCACGATCGTTCCACCAGAGATCGAGAAGATCGTCCCGTCAGGTGCGGCGAGATAGTCGCCGTCCGGGGACGGCGTCGGGATCCCGTTGCCGAACCTGCCGAGCGAGCCCATCGCGACCACGTCGGTCCCGTCGATCCGTGCGGTCGCCAGTTCGCCCTGCGGGGTGACCACGACTACCCGGGCGGATGGGGGGGCGCCGAGAGGTACGGCGGCGTATGGGCCGTGGGGAGAACCCGAGCCGGTCAAGCCGAGTGACAGGCCGACAGCCAACGATGCTGCGAGCACACCTACGACCGAAGCCGTCAGGAGCCGCCGGCGCCGGCGTTGTGCCGGGGGCGGCTCGGGATCGAGAGCGGGAAAGCGTGGCCTTTCCCGGTGAGGCTGCCCCGTCACACAACTGTCATAGCACGGCTCGCGGCGCTACAAGCGTGGGGAAATGCGGTTGGCTGGTGCGAGGAAGCCCCGCCCTGCGTCGGAATCGGGGAAGCGGTCGACGCGACCAAGTGGTACGTCGTAGGAACCACGCTGCTCAAGGAGTTCGATGACGGCCACCTACCAGCTAGCTAGATGGTCTATCAGCCCAGGAATGGGTAGTGCTACGTCAACTGCACTCTGCTCGAGGAGGCCGTCATGTACGCCCCAGGCACCCACACTCGAACATATCGCCGGACTGGTTCGGCGAGTCGCCTGCTGGCAGTGCTCAATCCCGAAGTCCATAACTGCAGGGTTCCCCAGCCCAGCAGGTAGGGCTCCGCGGCGCTTCGGCTTCGAATCGACCAATGACCACCTCGAAAATGCAGGTCCGACTGGACCAGGCTTCAGGAGCGTGGCGCCTCCGACGGCGCTCGAAAGGCCGTGAGGCCGACACCCTGCCCGACCCATCGATGCCGCCGGGAACGGACCGGATTCCCGAGCTTCGACACATCATCCTCCTGATGATGGAGAACCACTCATTCGACAACTACCTCGGCCGGTTGGGGCGGGGGGAGGGTCTTCCCGAGCCTCTGCCGGTCAACCGGACCTATGAGGGTCGACCCATTCCGGCCTATCGATTCAGCCGAACGGATCAGAATGCAGTGTCTCCGTCGCAGTCGTGGCGGTCGAGTCACATTCAATACGCAGAAGGACGCAACGACGGGTTCGCTCGAGCGGTCGAGGACATGGCGCCCGACACCAATCCAGCCCTGGGCATGGGGCACTGGGGCGAGGAAGACCTGCCCTTCTATTACGACCTGGCACGCACGTTTCCTCTGGCCGACCGGTGGTTCAGCTCGTGCTTGGGCCCCACTTTTCCCAATCGCCGGTTTCTGATCGCGGCCACAGCCAACGGACTGATCGACGACGCGATCGCCAGCATCATCGACCATCCTCGGACCGGCACGATCTTCGACCTGCTCAACCGGTACCGGGTGTCATGGGTGAACTACCACCACGTTCCGCCACTACAGCTCTGGCGTGAGCAGGCGGGCGTTCGCGGAAGGCGGGTTGCCGCCCACACCCTCGGCGGTCTCCTAACCCGCGTCGACTATCGGGCCAAGGGTCATGTTCGCTGCACGGCCAACGTCTATCCACTAGGGCTGGCTCGGACGGTTGGTCACCTCCGGCATATCGACCAGTTCTTCAAAGATGCCGCATCAGGCCACCTGCCGGCGGTCAGCATCGTCGATCCCGACTTCGACACGTGCTCAGAGGAGAACCCCCAGGACATACAGGTCGGGGAGAGCTTCGCGGCCGATGTCATCGACGCCGTCATGCATGGTCCGGCGTGGTCGCACACTGTCCTGATCTGGTTTTATGACGAGCATGGCGGCTACTTCGACCACGTTCCGCCCCCGGCAGCCGTCCCGCCTGACGATGTGCCCCCTCACAGTCTGGCCGACAGCAAAGGAGCTCTTAAGTGGGTCGGACGACATCTCCACCTGTGGATGTCTCTTCGCCATCAGGACGACGCCGGTGGTGCCTACGACCGCTACGGATTTCGGGTGCCAGCGGCCATGATCAGCCCCCGCGCCCGCCCCGACTTCGTGACGTCCACGGTCTTCGACCACACGTCCGCCCTGAGGATGATCGAAGAGAAGTGGAACCTACCGAGCCTGACGCGACGTGACGCTTCCGTTACCGCGCCTTGGGAGATGCTCGACTTGGACGGGCCGCCCTATTTCGCCGTCCCACCCAAGATGTCGGCTCCGGCCCGACCGGGAGTCTGGCGCCGATACTGACTACCGAGACCGGTGACGAGGCGGTGCTCCGACGACACCGAGTGAAGTGATCAGAGACTAGACACGAGGAGGGTCTGCTACCGAAAAACCTGAGCCCGAGAGGGGAATCGAACCCCTGACCTACGCATTACGAGTGGGCTCAGCGGGGTTGCTGAACGGTGCTCGCTGTCCCGGCGCGTCGCAGTTTAGCGGTCTGACCTGGGCGTTTCCGGCCACAGCAGCGACGAGGTGCGACAGCCGATGACATATTGCAACGTGTTTGTTGGGTCAGATGTTGGGTTTTTGGGCCCCGAATCGAAGCAGCCGCCTGGCTCAGCCGGCAGCGGTGGGACCCGTACCCAGCCGGGGGTCACAACCGTCAAGGCACCTTCGGGGCCGATCACCGACAGCGACTGCACCAGGAGCTCCGAGGGGACCCAATAGCTGATCCATTTGCTTGCTGCAGCCCTTGGGTCACGTCCGGTCCGATTGGCGGTGAGAGCCGCGCAGTGCCCGGTGCTCGGGTTGCACACCCCAGGCTATGGGCTCGGACAGTGGGTTGGGGCCGACAGCAGCTCTTATGGCACTTGGCCCGAGAGCACGCAGATGCTCGTCTCGACCCCGCGGACCGGTTCCAATGGAGGACACCATGGCATCGCTCGCTACCGATATCACCGACTACCTGGAATGGATGGCGGTCCACAACTACGCCCGGACCACGATCACGAGTCGCCGCTACTACCTCGGGTACTTCCTCGAGTTCATGGGCCGCCTCGAACTCACCGACACCCAGCACGTAGTCAAAGAACACATCAGCGCGTACCAGGACCACCTCTACCAGCTCCGCCAGACCGATGGCCACCCGCTCGAGGTCGCCACACAGATACAACGACTCATCCCCATAACCCAAATCTTCGCCTGGCTGCGCCGCCAAGGGCGCATCACCGTCGACCCGGCAATCGACCTGCTCATGCCCAGAGCCGAAAGGGCACTTCCCGAAGCCACCCTCTCCGCAAGCGAGATCGCCACCATCCTCGCCGTCCCTGACATCACACGCCCCCTCGGACTGCGGGACCGGGCGATCCTCGAGGTCTTCTACTCCACAGCCATACGACGAGCCGAGCTGATCGCCCTCACCCCCCGCGACGTCGACTACGCCAGGGGCACCCTGTTCATCCGCTCCGGCAAAGGCGCCAAAGACCGCTACGTTCCCATCGGAGAACGAGCCCTGTTCTGGGCACGCCTCTACGCAGACCTCTCCCGACCCCGCCTCGCCGGCGACACCAACCCCGAGCAACTGTTCATCTCCTCGGTCGGAACAGCGATCTGCAAGGACTGGCTCAGCCGGCGCGTCCACCGCTACATCCAACAAGCCGGCATCGACAAGCACGGCAGCTGTCACCTCATCCGCCACAGCGTCGCAACCCTGATGCTCGAAGGCGGCGCCGACATCCGCTACGTCGCCGAAATGCTCGGACACGCCCGCCTCGAAACCACACAACGCTACACC